>JAQTNW010000010.1 GCA_028713655.1 Candidatus Methylacidiphilales bacterium
CTCGGAATTGTCAATGCGCTGGGCCCGCTGCTGAACATCCTGCAGATTCCCGCGGCGCGCTATGTGGAGCAGGTGGGATACCGGAGTTTTGTGCTGCGCGGGTGGTCGCTCCGGAGCGTGTTCATCATTGCCATTGCCGGGATTGCCTTTTTGCCGCCGCAGATCGACAGCACGACAAAAATTGTTCTGACGCTTTGCTGCCTCTTTTTTTACAACGCTAGCCGGGGTTTTTCCGTATGCGGCTTTTTGCCGTGGTTGACGCAACTGGTGCCGGAGCAGGTGCGCGGTCGCTATATTTCCTTCGACCAGATGTTCAGCTTTGTGGCCATCGTGTCGGGCTCGCTGCTCTGGGCCTTTTATCTCAGATGGGCGGACGGGGTGCGCGCTTTCGGCGTTTTGTTTTTGGGAAGTTTTGCCGCCGCCATGGCGAGCCTCGTGTTCCTGCGCCGGATTCCCGATGTGCCGGTGTCCGAATCCTCAAGAAATGCGGAGCCGGTGCCGTGGCTTCAAATCATCAAGTTCCAGCCGTTCCACCGTTTTTTGGTTTTTAACATGGTGTTGTTTGTGGGATGGGCCGGGATCGGGGTTTTTTATGTCCCCATGTTGCGCGACCAATTTGCCATGACGGACACGGGTTTTCTGCTTTTGCAGGCGGTGTTCGGCGTGGTGTTTATCGTCAGCATTTTTATTTTGGGCGGGCTGGCGGACAAGGTGGGGAGCCTGCCGATGTTGAATGTCTCGCTTGCAGTCCAGGTACTGCACATGGTCGGCTGGGGCTTGATTGGGGCTCACATCATCCCGTTTACCTGGTGGAGCTTGGGCTTCCAGCAGGCCAGTTGGGGAGTGGCGTTTGCCCTCTTCCAACTCGCCAATACCCGCCTCGTGATGTCGATTGTGCCCGGATTGGGACGAAGCCACTTTTTTGCCATTTTCAGCGTGGCCCAAAATCTGGTCCTTGGGCTGTGCCCGGTGTTTTGGGGGATTCTGGTGGATGCGCTCAAACCCTGGCATGCGCATTGGGGGTTATGGCACGGGAATGCGTTCAGCCTGCTGTACCCGGTCTCCGCGTTGTTTGTTCTTTTTTCCTATGCGACCCTGGCCCGGATACATGAGCCCCAGGCGTTGAGCACCGAGGAATTTTTTCACGAATTATTCGTCAAGACGCCGTCCCGCGCATGGAGCCGCCTTTTGAACCGGAGGTCCATTTCTTGAAAAGCGCGCTTGGCAGAAAATGGATTCGCCGCTTTGGCCCGCCCCTAATTGCCGCGATCATCAAAGTGCTGGGCGCAAGCCTGCGGGTGACGGTGGAAGACATCCCCGGAGTCAGGAGCAACAAGGAGCAGAGGGAACCGTTTTTATTCGCGTTCTGGCACAACCGTATTTTTTTGATGCCTTATTTTTACCGGAAATACATGGGCGGTCGGAATTTGACGGTGATGGCGAGCCCCAGCCGGGACGGCCAGTTGTCAACCGATATGGCGAAGTACTTTGGAATCCATGCGGCGCGGGGTTCTTCGTCGCGCAGCGGCTTGCGAGCTCAAATCCAACTGGTGCGGGAGTTGAAAAGCGCGGGATCCGACGTGGCGGTAACGCCCGATGGGCCCCGCGGGCCGTGTTATACGGTCAAACATGGAATTTTGCAACTGGCCCAAAGCAGCGGGCTTTCCATCCTGCCGGTGACCTATCATCTGTCGGCCAAATGGGAAATGAGCAGTTGGGACGGTTTTCAAATCCCGAAGCCGTTTGCCCGCTGCCACATCCGGGTGGGCGAACCGTTGCACGTGGGCGCGGATGACGATTTTGTGAAAATGGCGGAAGAACTCGCGCGCAGAATGGGGGAATGAGGGAGCTGCACCCGCGTTCCGCCGCGGCCGACGCACTCCAAAATCTCGCGATGACGGGAGGATCAGGCGGTCTTGCGTTTGAAGAGGCGGCGGGCGAGGAGGAAGCCGCAGCCGCCGAGGAGGAGCAGCGAGACCGAACCGGGTTCGGGAACGGCAACAACGGTCAACTGGCCGGTGGATAAAAATTGGGAGGTGTCCCAGGACAAGCCTGCACCAAGAGTGGGCGTTGAACCCAGAGTGGCGCCTGTAAAACTGCCCGAGGTCAAATCAAAGGTGTCTCCAGCACTTCCGGTATAGGTTCCAGCAATATTGATTACGGCGCCCGTAACCATTAATGGAGCCAATCGAGCCAACCGAAGCCAGCGAGTTAATGTCAAACACTAACTGACCTCCAGACGATACAGTTAATGAACCAGATGTCAGGATTTGCCTGGTATTGACATTCAAAAAGCTGAACAACAAACCCCCAGAACCGCCTGTGTAGATGGCATTAGCTCCTGCATTTACGATTACGCTAAACTGATCCAAACTGGAACTATTATTGGTAATAGCACCATTAACTGTCAGTTGCTCTCCTGAGCCATCGTTGAGCACTTGCACGCCGGTTGATAGCGTGTTATTAAATGTAAAACTTGTAGCACTTACATTAATTCCAGTATCTATTCCGACTGCCGTATCCCCCGATTGCATAAAACCGACTTGAACAACTGATGAGTTCACCCCTGGAACATTATTACTCCAGTTGGTGCTATTCGACCAGCTTCCATCTCCCGCTGAATCATTCCAAATTGTTTGAGCATAAAGACTGTCAGTGCTAGTGAGCAAAACAGCCAGAAAGCTCATGACAACTATTTTTTTCATTGTGGTATAAAGTAGAGTGCTTGATTTTAAGGCGTATAGGGCATGCTGACCGCCATGAAGGAAGACTGGCCACTGACAGTGGATCGCTTCAGAATCTGGATCCCTGCGCCCGCTGGAATAACAAAATTACTTTGGTCGGTCAACGTATCTCCCGACTTACGCCATTGGTTGTTGTCCGCGCGCTGAAAATAGGAAAACCACCGTCCAAGTGACGGATCCCAAACAGCGATTGTGTCCGCTGTAAAAACGGAGTTACTTTTGGTCCAGCCGGGAATATTTAAAGAAGCAAGCGTCACGTCCACCGGGAAACGGGTGGAACTGTAAATGGCGGAAGTGGAACCCCCGGTGGTTTTAGTCAACGGAGTCACATCCGGCACCCGTCCCTGAAGCTGGAAAACCAAAGCAGGACGGTTCGGACGACGGGTAATGCCAATCGCCATGTCCGGATAGAGGATCAATCCATTCTGGCTCACAACTCCGGACGCCCCTGAATTCCATGCGTTGCGGGTCGTATTAAAATAATAACTAAATGACCGACCAAGACTGGGGTTATAAATTGAAACTGCGTCTGCAGTAAATGCGCTCGTTCCTCCGACCAACTGTACCGGATTGCTAATGGAGCCATCCCCAAGAACCGAAGCCAGTGTGTCTCCGGCAATTATTTCAATGCGGTCGTTGACCTGCACGGCAAAGCCCGAACCGTCCAGCGGCGTCGTTTGCGAGCTGTGATCGGTGACATCCACTGTCAGGGTATTGGCGGTGTTGGCGGTCACCAGCAGGAAGCGGCCTGCCTCCAGACCCGAGGAAATTTTGACAAAGAAAGGCGAACCGGCTGCGGCAAATTGCCCGGCAGTCCAGGGAGTTCCGGCAACCGTCAGCGTATTGGAGGTCAGCGCCGTCACCGCGCCCGAATAGGCCGGATTATTCAGCAAGGGAAAGGAGATGTAGGTCGTGGTGGTTTGAGCGCCGTTCGTGGCGGGAATCGTGTAGGTGATATACCCCACCGGCGTGGTGGTGACGGTGGTCTGGGCTTTTGCCGCCAAGGGAACGGCCAGCAGCCCCAGAATAAAGGAGAAAAAAAGTCGGTTCATAGTATTAATCCTAATTGATTCGATTCCTTGGTATTCGACCCATTTATCTAAAATAACCCTCCAGTACCTACAATTACCTGATCGCAATGTCAATTTTAAAGCCTTGGACGAGGATACCATTTTTCACCGCAGAGACGCTGAGAACGCAGAGAAAAAGTGTTCTTACTTGGTATCTCATTCCTTGTGTTTTTTGTTCGCACACCGGACGAATCCGTCCTTTGGCGGACCCTCTGCATTAATGAGCTTATTTATTATGTTAACATACGTAAAAAGTCAACGCAAATTAAGCCGGTGCCCAAGCCTACCGCAACCGCTTTCCGCCACGGCGGGCGAGGAGGGCTCACCCGTCACGGCAATCCAGAAGCTACATGGATCGCCACGGTGCGGATGCGCCTCCTAATGAACAGTTGTGACAACATGTTGAAATACAGAACATTATAAGAAAATCATTCTTGCCATGAAGAGCATTGAGAGCATGAAGATTTTTTAGACCGGATGACAGGATGCACAGGATAAAATTGCAGAAAATAGAGTTTCGTATTCCTCATCCTGTAAATCCTGTCCAAATGCGCTCCCCATGAACTTCATGATCTATCTACATGGTTAAAATCAGTGGCCTTTGCTCCCGTTCATTCCCGCTCAAAACACCTTTTTCAAAGGTTTGGGTTCTCGCGATGACGAAAGCCGCGTCCGTTCACCGTGAAATGGCCTCCAGGTAAACCGCCTTCAAATAACGCAGTACCTCAACCGTCGCCGGATGGTCCGGGGCGTGGCCGGTGATTTCAAGTTCCCGAGCCTTTCCCCCGCTCGCGAGGACCGCGCGGCGGATGGCCCCGACAAATTCATCGGTCGAGACATGCGCCGAGCAGGAGGCGCACACCAAAATTCCGCCGGACTGCAAGCGCGCCAGCCCCGACAAGGCCAGTTTTTCATAAGCCCGGATGGCCCCCTGGCGTTCCGGTTCGCGTTTCGCCAGCGAGGGGGGATCGATCACGATCATATCGTATTTTTCCTTTGCCTGGGCCAGCCATTCAAACACGTCCGCCCGCACTTCCTCATGCCTGCAAGCCCGAACACCGGGCAGTTCCCTGTTTAACTCCCAGTTCTTGTTCAACTCAGCCAGCGCATGACTGCTGATATCGACGCTGGTGACCGATTTCGCGCCACCGCGCGCGGCATAGAGCGAAAAGCCCCCCGTGAAACTGAACAGATTCAGCACCGATCTGCCGGACGCCAGCCGCTCCACCCGCCGACGGTTGTCGCGCTGGTCCAGAAAAAAGCCCGTCTTCTGCCCGCGCGCCACGTCCGCCAGAAAGCGAAGGCCGGACTCGCGGAAAATCACCGGTCCGTCCAACGGCTTGCCTGACAAAACGCTGCCGTCTTTCAACCCGGTCCGGTTGGCCGGCGAAGCCATGATGTTGCGGCTCAGGCGCAGCACGATCCGCTCCGGTTTCAAGCGCGCATCGAGCAATCCGGCCACCCGCTCCAACTGGGCAAACCATGCGCTTGAATAAATCTTCAGGACCAGCGTACCGGCGTATTGGTCCACGACCAGGCCGGGCCAGCCGTCGTTCTCCCCGTTGATCCAGCGCAGGCCGTTGGTCTCGCCGTCCGCCACTCCCGCGCGAACCGCCAACGCTTTGCGCAAATGCTCTTCCCACCAGGCCGCGTCCAGGGCCTGCGGCTTGCCCGCATGCAGCACACGGATGCGAATCGGCGATTCCGGGTCGTACAACCCGATCGCCAGGAACTGGTCCTTGTGGTCGAAGGCAACCGCCAGTTCGCCTGGTTCGCCTGCGCGGTTTTGGGAGCGGATGCTGTCGCTGAAAATCCAGGGATGCCCCTGCCGGACTTTTGATTCAGCCACGGACGACAGGCGAACACGGAGCGTCGGAGAGGAAGGGTTTGTTTTCAAATGCGGGTTCCCGCGAAATGACGCAAAAAAGTCTTTGCCTTTCTTTTCGCAATTTTGGCGTGTTTAGCAGGCAGCACTCTGCGTCTTTGCGTCTTTGCGCGAGAATGTTTTGGCTGCTGCTTTAACATCCAAACGGCCTTTCAAAAAACTTTCGGCTCCCATTTGGTTTTGGACAATGTTCCGGTCCCCTCATACTCGAAGAGCTTGCTCACAAAAAAGAGCGGGACGCCCAGGATGCCGCGCATGTTCACACGCATGCTCATATCGACCTTGTCCTCAATGATATCATAAGTGCCATACCCGATCAGGGCAAAGCCCGAGGAAGCGACATCGACCTTGCTCACATTGATGACTCCATCCTTGATGATGAAAGCGGCCTTGGCCGAGCGGGCTTCGCTGTAACCGAGGTTGGGGATGATCGAGTTCAGTATCTGGGACAACCCGCCAAACACCGGGATGTTATACAAAACGCCGTTGGTAACGGTAAAGTCGCCGTCTCCTGTCATGGTTTTCATGTCATCGAGCAGGCCCCGCACCTTGATGACGCCGCTGACGCTTCCCTTGACATCGTCATTTCCGAAGAATGTTTTCATCAAAAGGCCAAAATCCTCATCGGTCAGCGTTGCGTCGGCGTTGTAGGTCGTTCGCTTCAGCAATTGCATGTCGAGCGTGCCGTTCAACTGGCCGCCGAACAAGCGGATCGGCTTGTTCGGCTTGAGCGACAGATGGGGGCCCTTGAGTACGAGGTTTGTATCCAGGTCCGAAAGGGTCAGCATTTTTTTCAGAAAGACATACCTCATGCCCTGCGGGCATTGAATGCGGGCGTGGAGATCGGTATTTTGCTGCGTGTCCAAATCCACCTGCCCATCGGCGGAAAAAGTCGATGGAGCTAAAAATCCGTAGGGGGCCGCATATTCAGCCATCTTGTTTCCAAGGATGATTGCGGTGTCCTGGAGGTTCAGGGTGCCTTTCGCGCCCTTGATGCGAACCTGCTTCGTTTTGAAATTGTCCCAGACTTCCGCCCGGCCCTCCCCTTCCGTTCTTTTCACATAAAGATCCGGCAGGTGCAATTCGTTCTCCTTGAATTCAAACGAGCTTTTCAGCTCCGCGAGCGGCACTTTTTTGTACGAAAAATCCCGGGCCCGCATGGTACCCGTAAGTGCGAGCAGTTCCGGGGCGAGTCCGGTTCCCGTCGCAACACAATCCACCTCGGGCGGAGTGGAAAACGACAGGCTGTCGAAAAACGGCCGGGCGCCTTCGCCGAAAAGTTTTTTGAACGCGGTGGGGTCCACGGAGCTCGTCAAATGCGCCTTCAGCACCTGGCCGCCGTCATAAAACAGGTTGAACGCCGCGTCGCCGCCATCAGCCTTGATCGCCATGTCCGAAACCATGATCCGGCGCCCGTCAAACGACAGCGGCAGATACAGTGAGTCGATATGGGAGTCCTGCACCAAAAAATCGCGCCAATCGGAGCGGGTTTGCAGCAGATACTTGAACCCGTTCTCCCAATTCAAGTCCACCCGGCCTTCGTTGACCGGCAGCTTGAAGAAACGGACATCCGCCAAAAAATCACCCGCCTTGCCTGGCAATCCGCTGGCAAGCAGGGAAAGGTCCGCATCGGAATAAAACGACAGGAGCGCAGATTTCGCGCCCGCCTTCCAGTTGCCGTCAAACGTCATCTTACCCCGGAGGAATTGCACCTCGCTGTGAAACCGCGCCGCACTGTCCTCATAATCCGCATCCAGATTGATGTCTTCCACCACGACGCCTTTCCAGGCCTGATGTACGCCATGGACCCGGACATGGATTTCGCTTTCAAGCGGGCGGGCGGGCAGCGCCTTGAATTGGACATCCACCAGCAGCGGCCTGGGCGCAGACCAATAGGATGCAATATTCAGCAAGGTCCGGTACAATTCCGCCTGTTTTTGAAAATCGGGCGGGTTGGCCGGGCTGCGGGGGGTAAACCCGGCCAAATCGACGACGCCATGGAACTGCAGGTGCAGATTCAGCCAGTCGCCCTCCAGCGAGCGGACCTGCAACAGGTTCGGGGCAAATAAAATCTCCGCATTGACATTGTTTAATTCCACCGCCGTTTCCTTGTCCAACGGGAACGTCAGGTCCGCCTTGGAAAGGGTTGCACCTTCCAGAAACGGCTCCTTTCGCCACCAGGAAATCCAATTGAAGCGAAACCGGATCTTTTCGATCATGAGCGACCGGGTGATTTGATCTTTTGTCTCCGAAATCACCAGATTTTGCGCCACCACACCGCCGAAAGGATCCAGATAGAGCCGTCCGGAATGGATGGTGATGCCGCGGGCCTTCAGCTCGAGGGCGATCCGCTGGCCGATCTGCTCGGGGAGCCCGTAATAGCGGAAACTCAAAAGCACGCCGGCAAGCATCAATCCGAGGATGATCAGCGGGTAGGCAATGATTCGTGTCAGGCTGATTTTCATTCTGCAATTTTTAAAGACTGGTTTAAAACCCGTTTCGCGCCAAGGACGCCAAGCCCGCAAAGGATTTGAACCGGGCCTCTTTCTTTATCCAGAGCATCAGGCGTGGTTTGCACGGGAAATTTACGGGGTTGAATTTTAAGGGTGCATCCTCCCGCGGGATCACTAGTCTGTATCCTTTTAAGAACCTGTAAAAAAAGAACATATGGCAGATACAACGATCATGGAGAAAATTGTCGCCCTGTGCAAGCGGCGCGGATTCATTTTTCAATCTTCCGAGGTGTATGGCGGCTTGAACGGGGCCTGGGACTTCGGCCCGGTCGGCTGCCAGCTCAAAAAAAACATCAAGGACCACTGGTGGAAAACCATGACCCAGTTGCGCGACGACATCGTGGGCATGGACGGCTCCATCCTCATGAACCGCAATGTCTGGAAAGCCAGCGGCCACGAGGCCACCTTCAGCGATCCGTTGATCGACTGCAAAACCTGCAAGGGCCGTTTTCGCGCCGACCAACTGGATTCCACGCCCTGCCCGCAAAAGCCCAGCAAATGCGCAGGCCAGGGCGGCGCCTGTGAATTGACCGAGGCCCGCAGTTTCAACCTCATGTTTAAAACCTACGTCGGCCCGGTGGAAGACGAGGGCAACATCACCTACCTGCGGCCCGAAACCGCCCAGTCGATGTTCGTGCAATTCAAAAACATCCTGGACATCTCCCGCAAAAAGCTGCCCTTCGGCATCGCCCAAATCGGCAAGGCCTTCCGCAACGAGATCAACCCGAAAAATTTCATTTTCCGGTCCCGTGAATTCGAGCAAATGGAAGTGGAATTTTTCATCCGGCCCGGGGAAGGCAAGGCGTGGCTGGAGCGCTGGTTGGAGGACCGCCTGCGCTGGTATGAGGCCATCGGCATCCCGCGCGCAAAAATCCATGTGCTGGACGTGCCGGAGCAGGACCGCGCTTTTTATTCCAAGGGCACTTATGATCTGGAGTACGAATTCCCCTTCGGCATCCAGGAACTCGAAGGCATCGCCTACCGCACCGATTACGACCTCACCCAGCACCAGAATGCCAGCGGCAAACCGTTCGAATATTTCGACGAAGACAGCAAAACCAAATTCATCCCGCACGTCGTCGAACCCAGCGCGGGCGTGGACCGCACTTTGCTCGCAGTGTTATGCGAGGCTTTTGCGGAGGAAAAAGTGACCGACGAAAAGGGCAATGAGGAAATCCGGACCGTTCTGCGCTTCGCGCCCTGCATCGCCCCGGTCAAAGCCGGCATCTTCCCGTTGCTCAAAAACAAACCCGAACTGGTGGCCAAGGCCCGGGAAGTGGAAGCCCTGCTCCGCCCGCTGATGGCGGTTTTCTATGATGACGGCGGCGCCATCGGACGGCGCTACCGCCGCCAGGATGAAATCGGAACACCCTTCGGCATCACCATCGATTTTGAAACGCTTGAAGGAGTCCGTGATGGAAGCCACCAGGGTGAGAAGGAAACGGTCACCCTCAGGCACCGGGATTCCATGAAACAGGAACGCGTGCGGATTGCCGACTTGCCCAATCTGTTGAGGCAGGCTATTTCGTAAAGGGGATTTCAAAAGCCGGATCACGTGGTTCATTCCGTGAGCAAAAACAAACAGCAACCTGAACTCGCCGATCTTCAGTTCGCCCAAGTCGATCTGGACCGGCAAAAACGCTGCGGTGCGGCGGAGGTGATTCTGGGCATGGGAAAAACACCGGCGCAAATCCGCGCCATCGCCACGGTCCTGAAAAAGGCCGGCCAACCCGTGCTGATCACGCGGACCAACCGCCTTGCCTATCAAGCCGTTCGCACCGTCCTCAAGGGCTCCGTCTTCCACGAACAAGCGTCCATCATCGCCCACCGTCCCGCCAAACCCGACTCCAGGCGGCGGATCTGCGTCTGCGCCGCCGGGACCGGCGACCTTCCGGTTGCGGAAGAGGCCGCGGTAACGGCGGGATTTTTCGGCAATCATGTCGAGCGTTGTTATGACGTCGGCGTTGCTGGACTACACCGTTTAGTTAGACGTCTGGATTTGTTGCGCTCTTCCCTTGTCATCATCGCGGTGGCGGGGATGGAAGGCGCCCTGCCCAGCGTGATTGCAGGCCTGGTGGACCGTCCTGTCATTGCCGTGCCAACCAGCGTCGGGTACGGCGCCAACCTGCGGGGCATTACCGCCCTGCTGGGAATGCTGACCTCCTGCGGCTCAGGCGTGACCGTGGTCAACATCGACAACGGCTTCGGCGCCGCTTATGCGGCGAACCAGATCCTCCGCCTTGTAACCGCCGAATCCCGGCAGCCGAAAGCAGGACCCCTATGAGCACAGACTCCCTGATGGTTTCCAATGTCTATTTCGTGGCTTACCCCGACGCCGAGACCGCCGCCTACCTCCAGGCGCTGATCCAGTCATGGGACACGAACGCCCACGTGACCGTGACGCCGACCCTGACAGACCTTTACAACCAACTTGGCGCGGTTTCCGACAAGGCCATAGTCATCTCCGAATTGCTGTGGGACGGACAGGACGCTTCCGACGTCCTTTTGAGCCTCGCCCTGAATTACCCGCGCATCGCCTTTCTCGTGGCCACCAATTTTGACACCAGCCAGATCCTGCCCCAATACTTTCCCATTCCCTACGTCCAGGGCGTGGACCGCACCGATCTCATCCTGAATTTCGCATCCTCCCTGACGGAGGATTTGAGGGGCACACAGGCCGGCCCCTACCATCTCATCGACTTTGCCGGCCAGAATTACCTTGGAAGAAACTATTTTGCCCACCAACCCCTCATCAAACGCGATGTCCATCTCACGGTGCTGCCCCTGCTGGCGTCGGAGGAGGAAAGGCAGGAATTCCGGGCCATCGCGGCTGCGCGTGCGCGCAACATCCACGCCCAGATTTATGTGATTTATGAGGAAGGTGAAGCCGACGGCCGTCCCTTTGCGGCCCAGGAGCCCGTCACAGCCCCCAGCCTGCTCCAACTCAGCCTGCAGGACGCGACGTTCGACTCGCGCCTGATCGCCAAGCTTCTCACCGTCACAAGCTCGGTCCTGTCCCACTTGCATTCCAACCGGATTCCTTATCAGCCCCTGCGCAGCAGCCACATCACGCTGGCGGGAGACGGCGTCATTAAAATGCATAACACCGCATTGCCCTCCACTTCCCCCATTCCCGATATTCCCACCGAGATTGCGGAACTGGCCGATATCATCCGTGAATTCTGCCCCAAGACAGACCCTCTCGATCCCCGCCTCGACGCCCTCCTCAATATGATGTCAGCGGGGCTGACAAACCTTCAGGCCATTTACAATACAGCCAACGCGGTCGATCTGGACCTGGCCCCGGTCAAATTTGTGCCGCAGCGCGAACAAGCCATCAAGGCGGCGGCGGAAATTAAAAAAGCCCGCAAGAACTACCTCCTGTACACCGCCATCATCGCGGGCAGCATGGCCTCGCTGATCGGCTTCATTGTGGTCAAGCTGATCCTGGATTTCGCCCCCGGCACGGACTTTCGAAAACAATGCCGCATTCCCGCCGGCAAGGCCTTTGTCGGAGAACAACTGGTGGATGTGGGCGAATTCTACATGGATGAACACGAAGTCACCATCGGCCAATATGAAAAATTTCTCAAGGACAAGCCCACCCCTGCAAAGCTGTTGCCACCCGATCTTGCAAGATATAAAACCGATTTTGAACCCTACGACTGGAACAACATTCAAAAAGCGTTAAAACCCGGGATACTGAAAAGAATTTATCTGGGCGGGGTTCTTACGCGCGACATCCCCATCTTCAATGTGGATTACGCCGACGCTTACGCCTACGCCAAATGGAAACACAAGCGTTTGCCGACCGAGCTGGAATGGCAGCGGGCCGCCGCCGGTGATCAAAATCTGAAATATCCCTGGGGCAACACTGCAGATTTCAATAAAACCAACACCGGCAAGGACATTCCCAGGACGGGGAAATCCGCAAAAACAGGCCCACCCCCCGGAAGTGTGGATGGATTTCCCGGGCTGGCTCCGGTCAACGGCACTCCCGCAGACCGCAGCCCTTACGGCGTCATCGGCATGGCGGGAAATGTGAGTGAATGGGTGGAACCCAGCCTTGAATTTGGCCCGTTTAAGAGCAGCTATAAAAACATCCGCGGAGGCAACTTTGCGTACCCTTGGCTCTTTCCCAACCAATATCACAGGGCCCAGGTCCAGTCCGACTTCTTTGATCCTTCCGTCGGCTTCCGCTGCGTCAGCGACAAACCCGTGGAATAAGATGGCCGACCGCCTAACCCGGATGTTTCACACACTTCTGAAAACTCCTGCATAAATCCAGCGCGTCTCTTTCCACTGTTGTGTCACAGTGCCAACAGATTGATCATTGAAATGAGCATGAAATATGCAGGCTAACAACATCGACGAGCCCATCCTGTCCGCATTGTTCAAAGGCGTACTGGAACCCCACGCCCTCTCGCAAAAGCTGGGCCTCCCGGCGGAGATAATCCTCCACGGCATCGAAAGCCTCCAACAGCTCGGCTACATCATTGAACGCACGCCCTATTCCGGCTTCATCCTCAAATCATCCCCTGACGTAATCATTGCCGACGAGATCCGCGCCCGCCTGCCCGGCAATGTTTTTGCGCGCCAATTGGCCGTTTACCGCCAAACCCGTTCCACCAATGATATTGTTTTCAAGGCCGGAAACGAGGGTGCGGCGGAAGGATTTGCCGTTCTGGCCGAAATGCAGACCCATGCCCGCGGAAGGAAACACCGGGTCTGGCATGCCCCCGCCGGAAATGGCATCTGGCTTTCCCTGCTGTTCCGCCCTGACTGGCCGCTGGAACGCGCCTCGTTCCTGACCTACATGGCCGGCGTTGCGCTGTGCCGCTCCGTGTTCCGGCTGACCGGCCTGAGATGCGGCATTAAATGGCCGAACGACATCCTCCTCTCCGGGAAAAAACTCGCCGGGATTTTGACCGAAACCCGCGGTTCCGGAACACGGCTGGAATTCGCCGTGGCAGGCATCGGCTGCAACTTCAGGAACCGCCGTGAGGATTTTCCCGGGGATCTGCGTGAACGGGCCACCTCTCTAGTTCTGGAAGGCGCCTCGCCGGAACTCCGCCGTGCCGATCTTCTGGTTGCGCTCCTGCAGGAAATCGAAACCCTCTATCGCCTGTCATGGCCGGCCGTGCATGCGGAATGGACAACCCTTTGCCTCAGCATCGGCAAGCCGGTTCGTGTGCAAACCGAAGCCCGGCTGCTCGAAGGCCTGATGACGGGCCTGGAGGAAGACGGCAGCCTCCTGCTGCGAATGCCCAGCGGTAAAATTGAGGTGATAAATTCCGGCGAAGTCTTATTCTGATCCGTTTATGGCCCAACCTAAAATGCTCCTCATTGATGTGAGCAATTCGTGGACAAAGTTTGCGCTTGCCCGCGGAAGTCGGCTCCAATTCCTGGCCCGCCGGCCCACTCCGGAAATCACGCCGCGCTTCCTCTCCGGCCTCAACCGGCGCCACAAACCGGATCTCGTCGTCGCCGCTTCGGTCGTGCCTTCCATCCGTAAAATCCTCGGCCGGGTCTGGTCCAAAAGCCGCCTGGTTCTGCTCGACCACCGTACAAAACTGCCAATTCGTTTGCGTTATCCAAACCCGGCCAGCATCGGCGCGGACCGCATCGCCAACGCTGTGGCCACCGCCCGGCTCTACCCGCTCCCGGCCGTCGTCATCGATTTCGGGACCGCCGTCACCTTCGACATTGTTTCCGCAAAACGCGAATATCTCGGCGGCGTCATCGCCCCGGGGTTGAACGCCATGACCGATTACCTTCACGAAAAAACGGCGCTCCTGCCCAAAATCACAATCCGGGAACCCCGCCACGCCATCGGCAAAAGCACGATCGAGGCCATGCGTGTGGGAGCTGTCACCGGCTATCGCGGGCTTATTCAGGCCGTGCTGGATGCCATCCAAAAACAAATGCGGGCCAGGCACCTGACAGTCGTCGCCACCGGCGGACACAGCGCTTTGATTGCGCGCCACGCCCCATTCATTCAAATCGTAAATCCCCTGTTGACTCTGCAGGGACTTCAGTTCATAGCGGAAAACTATTCTAATAAGTCACCTCTACCTGAAAGCAAGTCCAGCATAAGGCACCGGGCTAAAAAAGCGCTCTGATAATCCTGGAATATGCTTATAAATATAATTTAGATAAAATACACTTGCCTTATATTCAATTTTTGGCATTTATTCAACCATGTTGGCCACAAAAACTGAGCTTTTGGCCATTCTACGCCAATACAATCCATGGTGGCAGGATACCCGGTTGGTTGATCTGCCAAAATGGAAACGCGCGGCTTTTCATCAAATGTTGAATTGGATCAAGAATCCACCGGCTCACCGTGCTCTCCTGCTCAGCGGCGCGCGACAGATTGGGAAGACGACCCTGTTGCTCCAGGCCATCGAAGCCCTGATTGAAAGTGGCGTACCACCGGCCAAGATTTTATATGCAACCTTTGACCACCCACTGTTGAAGCTGGCAGGCTTGGACGGACTTCTTGATTTATGGCGGGAACTGGAACCTGAGCGTAATGGAACGGAGTATCTGTTCCTTGACGAAATTCAATACACCAAAGACTGGCAAACCTGGCTCAAGCATCAGGTTGATTTTTTTAAAAAACGGCAGATTATAGTAACGGGATCCGCCACGCCACTCGCGGCCGAGGGACAGGAATCAGGAGTAGGCCGCTGGCATACTCTGCGTCTGGCAACACTGTCTTTTTACGAATACCTGCAAATCAAGCAAATTGCGGTACCGGAGCTTCCCGTGGTGCAATCACTCCAGTCTTTGTTTACCTGGAGCCCCCGGCATTTTTCTGAAGTGTCCGCCCAAGCGCGCCCTCTTGTTGCGGATTTTCATGAGTACCTGCTGCGGGGCGGATTTCCGCAGAGCGCCCAGGTGGAAAGTATTGCCCAGGCTCAGAAATTGCTGCGGGAAGACATCGTGGACAAAGTCCTGAAGCGCGACATGACCGCCTTGTTTGGCGTGCGCCGGGTGTTGGAACTCGAGCAAACTTTTCTTTATCTATGCCTGCACGACGGCGGGCTGCTCGATATACCCGATCTGTGCAAAAATCTCCAAGTCAAGAAGCCGACTGCAAACAACTTTATCGCGTTGTTGGAATCAACCCATCTGATTCACCGCCTGCCGCCATTTGGCTACGGCAAGGAGATCCTGCGCGCCCGCTATAAGTTGTATCTGGCAGACGCCGCCATTGCCCCTAGTGTGATGTTAAAGGGAAAATCACTGCTCGAAGATCCGGCTGCGCTGGGTGTGGCGGTTGAAACGGCATTCTTCAAACATGTTTACACGCGCTACTATGACCGAAGCATCGGATTTTCCTATTGGCGGGGAAAGAAAGACCACGAAGTGGATATCATCGCATCAGTTGAACAGCGTCTTGTGCCCTTCGAAATAAAATACCGCGCACAGGACACGGGGGCCGGCGACCTGAAGGGCATGCAGGAATTTTGCGCGGCAAAAGGGGTGGAACAGGGTTATGTGATCACCAAGCAAATCACAGATTTTTCAGTCATGCCCCTGCCAAAGACCGGCGTTCCTACGCATATCCTAAAAATTCCAGCCCCCCTTGCATGTTACTGGCTGGGTCGTTCCGAAGTTGAAGGTGGCTAAAGATTACAGGTTTGAATATAATCCATCCCCATGAATCGGATTGACACATGTTTTAAGCAGTTGGCCGCGGAAAATAAGAAGGCTTTCGTGGCCTACGTCGTGGCCGGCGACCCCCACCCTTCCAAAACGCACGGCATTGTCCTGGCGCTTGAAAAAGCCGGGGCCGACATCATTGAGCTTGGCCTCCCCTTTTCCGACCCTCTCGCAGACGGTGCCGTCAACCAACTCGGCTCCCAACGCGCGCTCGAGGCCGGCGCCACAGTCAAAGGCTTGTTTGAGGCCGTGAAGAAAATCCGCAAGGAAAGCCAGATCCCCCTCGTTCTCTTTACCTACTATAATCCCATTTTCCATCTTGGGGTCGCCGAATTTGCCCGCCAGGCGTCGGAATCCGGCATCGACGGCGTGCTCATCCTGGATTTGCCACCCGAGGAGGCGAAGGCCGAATGGCCCGCCGAGTCCGCGCTCAAGCGTATTTCCCTGATCGCACCCACCACTCCGGAAGACCGCATTCGCCAAATTGCAAAAAGCAGCTCCGGTTTCATTTATTATGTCTCAAGGGAGGGCGTCACGGGCATGCAGGACAAATTGGCTTCGGGTATCCCGGCCCAAATCTCCGCCATTCGCGCGCACACGAAGCTCCCGATTTGCGTGGGATTCGGCATTTCCAACCCCGAACAAGCCGCCGCTACAGCCGCGTTGGCCGATGGCGTCGTGGTGGGCAGCGCGATTGTGAACCGGATCGCAGAATGGGGCAAGAGCCCGGAATTACCCGCCCAACTGCGCGCCTTTGTACAACCTTTGGCCGAAGCCACTCACGCCGTATGAGCCGTTATCTTTGCCTGGACTTTGGGACCAAACGCATCGGGGTTGCGGCCTCGGATGAAAGCCTGACGCTGGCCACTCCCATGCCCTTTATCGAAGCCTTTCCGTTCAAGCCGTTTATCAGTCAATTAAAAAAAATAATCCTGGAAAAAGAAGTTACGCTGATTGTCATCGGCATCCCCCGTAACATGGACGGCTCCTATGGCCCGGCGGCGGCAAAAGCCCAGGAATTCGTCCTCCGCCTCAAGGAAATCCTGGTCGTTCCGATAGTAACCGTCGATGAACGGCTCAGTACCGTCGAAGCCTCCCGCCGGTTGCGGGAATCGGGCAAAAAGGCAAAAGATCAAAAAGCCATTATCGACAGCAATGCGGCCCGAATTATGTTGCAAAGCTACCTTGACGCTAAATCAAATTTCATCTAGCAATCTAGCAGTTATGAAAAACGGAATAGGCAAACTCATTGGTGTATCGGCAGCGGGACTCTTTTGCATGACGCTCAGCGCTTGGGCCGGTGCGGGTGATTTATCGAAACAGGTTCTGACCAAGGTCGAGCCCGTAGCTCCGCTCTTCACGGAAGACCGGATTGAATTCCAGGCCATGCAGGGCGCCTTGTTTTCACAAAACGACATCGGGCCGAGCATACCAACCTATGATTACGCAAAAACCACCCTCCGCCTGGGCTGGATGCTGGACACACCGGCAGGCGACGGCAGTTGGTACGACGGCAACTTTGAAGCCGTGATGGAAATTTCCACCAACTTCGTCTTCAGCGGCTTCGGAAACGTCCACGTCGGCCCCACTGGTTTGGTGCGTTACAATTTCGTCCAACCCGGCTGGAAAGTGGTGCCCTACGTGCAGGGCGGCGCCGGTATTGTCTATTCCGACGGCTATCAAACCAGCTCGCAGCGCGCCCTTGGCGGATGCATTGAATTCACGCCCCAGGCAGGCGTCGGCATTCGTTGCCTCCTCAACAACAACTGGTCGGTGGATCTGGAAGCTGATTTTGAACACATTTCAAATGCCGGCATTTATTCCCGTAACCTGGGCGTCAACGCAATCGGCGGCCAGGTCGGCTTTAGCTACTTTTTCGACAGGCTCTGGCAATAATAAGAAAAATCCCGTTTACAAAAAGGCGCGCGGAATTCCCGTGCGCCTTTTTTGTGTCGCCGCAGCCCGGCGTGCGGATGTAGCACGGCCGTCCCGGCTGCGGGTTTCAACAGCGTCTCGCTGCTAAAATTGTTGCAGTCGGAGCAACTGCCAAACACAAGGATTGTCGGCTGATTTTTACAGATTCCAATCCTGCAATCCGCATTTATGCTTCTTATGTGATAAAGACGCTCAGGAACCACAAACTGTTGATCGCCTACGATGGCACCCCCTTTGCCGGCTGGCAAATCCAGGGGAAAAAGCCAACCGTCCAGGGCCATCTGGAACAGGTTCTGGCCCGCTGTTGGGGGCATCACGTCACCCTCTACGGATCGGGACGCACCGACGCCGGAGTTCACGCACACGGCCAGGTTGCCCATTTCCGTGCCGAACCCAAATTTCGCGATTTCTCCTCCCTGCAATCCGCCCTCAATTTTTATCTCCCCCGCGAAATTCGAATTCTGCAGGCCAAATACGCCCCCGAAACCTTTCACTCCCGGTTTTCCGCCAAGGGCAAGGAATACCGCTATCGGATCGCCCAAGTGCCGTTTCTGGACCCTTTTGAAATCAACCGCGCCTGGCATGTGCCGCGCAAGCTGGATATCGACGCCATGGAAAAAGCCGGGCAATTGTTCGTCGGAACCCATGACTTCGCGTCCTTTACCAGCAATCCCGGCTACAAGCGCGAAACAACCGTCCGCAGCATCCGCAGCGTCCGCTTCCAGCAACAGGGAACGATCCTCGCCATCTCCTTCCGCGGGGAAGGGTTTCTCTACCGAATGGTCAGGAACCTTGTCGGCGCCCTTGTCAAGATCGGCCACGGACGCATCACGCAGCAGGAACTGAAAAAAATCCTGGAGGCCCACAGCCGCAGCGCCGCTCCCAACACCGCGCCCGCCTGCGGCCTTTATCTGGAAAAGGTTTTTTACACGGACCGCTATGTTTAACATCGTGCTTCTCAAGCCTGAGATCCCGCCGAACACCGGGAACATTGCCCGGCTTTGCGCCGCCACCCGCAGCCGTCTCCATCTCATCGAGCCCCTCGGATTTTCCCTCGACGAAAAGCAATTGAAACGCGCCGGAATGGACTACTGGGAGCATGTGGATTGGAAAACCTGGCCCGATTGGCCGACCTTTTTTGAATCGATCACGGGGCGGCGCTTTTTCCTGTTGAGCACCAAAGCCAAAACATCCTACGCCAGCGCCCGCTTTCAGGATGGCGATTATCTGATTTTCGGCCCTGAAACCCGGGGCCTGCCGGAAAGCCTGCTGGCCGCCCACCCCGGCCAATGCCTGACAATCCCCATGCCCAACCCCGAAGCCCGGAGCCTGAACCTCTCCACCTCCGCAGGCATCGTTCTCTACGAAGCCCTCCGCCAGACAGGAAAGATTTAACGCAGAGGGCATAAGAAGCCAAGGCGCAGATAACCTTTGTTATTTACAATGAAGGACACAAAGACTTTATCCGCAGATTATGAGGATTTTCACAGATTGCATTTTTTGAATTCTTTCCGTTCCTATGCGACTCTATTTAATTTTTTCACTCGCCGAAAAATGTCTTTTGGTGTTCCCGCGCCTTTGCGTCTTATGCCCTTTGCGTTAAATCCTGTTTTTTACGGCGCCTCCGCGCCGAACCCGTCATTGACTCCGCAGCCTGTTGTGCCGAAAATACAGCCATGATCCGTGTACTCGGCTGCGCGGCCCTGCTTGGAATGCTTTCAATGCCCGCCCCGGCGTGGTCCGAAGTCACGCCCAAAATCAAACCTGTCACTGCCGCCAAAAAACATGTCCCGCCCGTCCCCGATCTGCCCCCGCAGGCCCTGAAAGCCGCCGACACCTATTCGATCCGGCATCGCGGACTCGCCCTCCTCGTCATTCAAAACAACCGCATCCTGCTTGAAGACTACCAGGAGGGAAGCGGGCAGGACGTCAAACACCGGATCTACAGCGGCACAAAAGGATTCTGGACTCTGGCCGGCCTCGCGGCGACCGAGGACGGACTGCTTCATCTCAATGAACCCGTTGCCGATACTCTCCCCCAGTGGTATGTCGATCCCAGAAAGGCGCCTCTGTGCCTCTGCGAACTGCTCAATTTTACCAGCGGCTTGGAACCCGATTTTCCGCTTCACGGGATCGATGGCTCCAATCGCGACACCCGCGCCATGCGGGACAAAATACTCGCGCCACGCGGCCAGGCTTTTATCTACGGGCCTGCCGCCATGCAGGTTTTTCATGAAGTCCTCAAGCACCGCCTGGCGGATTGGAACGAAACGCCCACTGAATACCTCGAGCGCCGCGTTCTGTACCCGCTCGGGCTCGGCCCGCAACGCTACCTGCCCGACAGCGACAACAACCCTCTCATCGCATCGGGTTTTATGATTACCGCTCGCGAATGGGCGGCGATGGGGCGCTGCCTTCTCCATCGGGGCTGGCCAATCCTCGCAAACAATTCCCTGACACCGGCTTTACGGGGCAGCAGCGTCAACCCGGCGTACAGCCTTGGTTTCTGGAACAACCATGCGGTCACGGCTCCGGATGCCAATGAAGTCGATATCGAGGAAATGCTGGAACTCGATTGGTACCGGCAGAACTGGAGTCATGCCGTGCTGTCGCTAGCCGCGCCGCCCGATCTGTTTGCCAGCATCGGTTCGGCGGGGCAGCGGCTCTACGTCGTCCCGTCCAGGAATCTTGTCGTCGTCCGCCTCTCCCGCGACAGCCATTTCAAGGACTCCGAGTTCCTCCAATGCCTCTTCGGGAATCCCCAGTCACTGCAATAGCACGGGTTCTCGCGCAAAGCCGCAAAGCAAATCATTTTTAACCGCAGATGGACGCGGATAAACACAGATGAAAAAAAAACGGAAAATATCCCCCTTATCAGCTCTCCGCTATACACAAGTACTGGATCGCCACGGCCCATGATGGGCCTCGCGATGACGAACAGATCGAGTCTGCATACTTCGCCGGCACTACACCCCACGCACCCGTGTCACTGCGAGGAAGGCTTGCCCGACGCGGCAGTCCAGAGGCCATGTGGCCGATATCTGCAATGCCGTCTCGTTAATTTCGGAAAGCAATTTGGAGAGTAGAAAGCCATAAGCAGCATATAACATATCAATATATTCTTCATGTGTTATAATTGATAAGGATTTTGATACTTCCGAAAGGCTATTACGTCCAGACACTGGAGGAAAGCCGAAACCCAAAGCGGTGTCGGTCGGGTGGCTGCCCGACTTGCCACCGCACTCCACATCCAATCGCCTCTCATCCTGTTAATCCTGTCAAAAATGTGTTTTGCTTTGTGTCTCTTTCCTATCCGTATCCATCCGCGTTATCCGTGGTTAAAATGTTTTCCTCTGTGTTCTGTGGCCAAAACTTCGCGGCTTGGCATCTTTGCGCGAGAAATCAAACCTCAATCCGCTGCCCGGTCGCGGTGCTGTACAAAATCCGGCGCGTCACACTGCGCCCCAGCCGCTTTTCCAGCATGTCCCCATACGCCGACAACTGCGCCGCATAAATCGACTTCAACCTCGCCGCAAAATCCTTTTCCGTTTCGTCCGGCTTGCAGCGATTTGTTTTCCAATCCACCACCCCGCATTTTCCTTCTGCATCCACCACAATAAGGTCGATGACGCCTTCCATTATTGCCTCGGGCGACAGCGGGGCCGAAAACGGGATTTCGCTCAGGAAAACCGATTCGGACCCCAGCAATTCCTTGTAAAACGGTCCGGCAAGAAACAATTCCATCTCCTTGAAACCTCTTTCCCGAAATCCAGCCGGCGCGAGCGCGCATTTTTCGCGCAAATAATCCCCATGCCCGCCCTGAGACGACTTCCACGGGAACTGTTCCATAACTTCATGCCACCAGGTGCCATACTCCATTCCGCCCACAACTGTCTCCATCCCGGCCTCAACGCGGAACTCATTCCCGTCCCCGTGAGCCGCCAGTTTATGGGGAAGCACCATCCTGACAATCTGTTTGGCGGAATCAACGGCCTTCCGGATCAAATCCGCATCAAGCGCCGGCTCCACGCCGCGCTCCGTGCCGATCCCGGCTTCAGGCATAAAATCCGTCTCCCCAATCGAGTCTTTCCAATCCACTTCCTCCCTGCGGATCAAACCCAAAAAACTGGGGGTGCTGCGTTTGTAAAAGCCCTGGCTGTCCGGCAGTACCAGCAATCGCCGCGCCCGCGTCATCATGACATAAAACAAGCGCTGGAATTCCAGGTCGCGCGCTTCCTGTCTTCGGGTTTTGTTCTCCTCAGTCATCGTCAGCGGATTAAAATGCGCCTGCAGTCGCCCCTCTAACTTTTCAATCAACGGATACTCGGTTCTGTGCTGTCCGATCATTCTTCCCAAACCGGGCGCCACCACCACCGGCCATTCGAGCCCCTTTGCCTTCATCGAAGTCAGCAACTGGATTTCAGCCGACCCGCCCGTGGCAATCCGCGGCGATTTGCCCAGCTCATTTTTCAATCCATCAACCCAATCCAAAAAATCGACCCCTTCAGCTTCCGCAATCAACGCGGCGCGGCGCAATTCCTGCAACGGCTCCGCTTCCTCGCCAATGGCCAGAATCCTTTTCTCCAACGCCATCCGTTCCAGCAGCAGCTCAATAAAACGGCTCAACCGAAATATGCCGTCAGCTTGTTGCTTAAGCCATTCTCCTCGCAGCTCTCGAAGCTCCGCAAGCGCCTTCGCGGTCCGCTCAAAACACATGGCCGCCGAATTCAAATTCAATCCTTCCGGGCGCTCCTGATGCACCCGCAGCAATTCGTCATCCGCAATTCCGTAAATTTCCCGCAAAACACCTATCAACTCGAAGCGGTCAGACGGGTGCAGCAAAACCCATAACAAGGCCACGGGCCAACTGTAACCCGGCAATTCGGAGCGCTGCTCCTTGGATGAAACCATCCGGACCGGCAGCCCGGCGGTTTTGAGTTCTGACGACATGACCGACAACCAGTCAATGCGGGGACAGAGCACGGCAGCCTCCGACCAACTTGAAATTCCAAGTCCCTTCAGTCCCTGCTCCGCCATCCACGCCGACACCTGCCTCGCCTCCTCGCGAAACAATTCTGCGACCTTGCCGTCCTCCGGCGCTTTCAAATTCAAGATACGAACCCCTCCTTCCGGCGCATCGGGTCGCGGCTCCAGTCTCCTAAAATGCACCAAAGGCTGGTCCAATCTTCCTGGAAAAACCGTGTTGACCGCGCGGATCACGGCCTGCGGGCATCTCATTGTCACGGAAAAATTCAGGACCTGCCCCCCCTTCCCGCTTTGAAAGGCACTGACAAACTTGTGATATTGGGCCAGGTCCGCCCGCTTGCTGTAGATGGTTTGCTGGTCGTCTCCCACAAAACAAAACGATCCGGGGCGGGGCGGAGCGGCCTCCGTCTTTGTCGGCCACTCATATAGCTCCGCCGCTCCCGGGCGCGTGAGTTCTGTGAGGATGGCGAACATGCTGGAATCGGTATCCTGGGCCTCGTCCAGAATCACGATAAAATCCCGCTCCCGCAACCGCTGCAGCACCTTTTTGTTATCGAGCAGTTTTTTCGCCCATGCCACCATGTCGTCGTAGGTCAGATAGCCCTGGGCAACCCGGTAATCGCGATAACACAACGCCACCAGGGCCGCGAGATGGGAGGCGCAGGTGTTCAGCCAACTGACATACGGCTGGAACCCATTCCGAACGGCTTCAGCAAACTCCTTCCCGCCCTGCTCATAATGCGGCAGTTCGAGATAACCGTCATCCGACTCATAATCTTTCAGCCATTGCCGGAGATGTTCCTGGTGCCGGGCCAGCGTCTCGACGGCTTTGCCGCGCGTCTTCGCTTCAAATGCGCCGCTTAAATCCAACACCGGGCCGGACCGGGCCGGCGCCCGCCCGGCGATTGCCTCAGCGGCATCCGGCGGCATTTCCCTGGCGAGCTTGAGGATTTGCTCAAAGGTATAATGCCGCAACACACGGGCCGGAATTTCCGGGTCCACCGTTTCCGGCCAGGCATAATCCGTTTCCACAAAGCGGTACCAAAGCCGCTCATCGTCTTCCTCCAGCAATTGAACGCTGGACGGCAGACCCAAATGCCTGCCTTCCTCCCGCAACAGCCTCAAACAAAAACTGTGGATGGTGCCGAAATAAGCCCGGTTGAATTCCCCCAGCACCTGTTGCCGCCGGCCGGCATCGCCTGACAAATGACGGAACATCTCCTGGCGCGTCCGCACCCGCAGCTCTTCCGCCGCCAGCACACCATACGTCACCACGGCCAGGCGCGGCAGGCAACTGGGTTCGCCGCGGAGAATCCGAGCTTCCTCCCGGCAGGCCAGCGCGACGATTCTTTGGACGATCGCCGTGGTCTTGCCCGCGCCCGCGCTGGCGGAAACGCAAAAGTTGAGACCCAGTTCCTTGACAAATCTCTCGCGGTCATTTGAATCAGCCAGCGCTTTCATTTCACGCTCTCCCGTTCGTGCGTCAAGGCCGCCTTTGCTTCCAGAATTTGAAGGTCCACCGGCACTGTCGCCATGGGCAGCATCTCAGTCCTCTTATAGTCATCGAACAAGGCCCCCTTCATGCCAAACCGACAGCTCGCCAGCAAGCGTGCCGCCAGCGCCAGGCCGCGCCGGGCCGATTCCGCGTGTTCGCCGGTCAGGTTGCACCCGCCGGAAGTCCGCGGGCTCAGGCACTGTACGGACACGGTCTTGGCCCCCTGCTCAAGCGCGAGCAATAAATAGCCCGCAAATTGCAGCCCTTCCCCGCGTTCCAATTGCTGCGGCGTGGGTGTCTGGCGGCGGCTGGTTTTGAAATCCACAATCCAGGCGTCCGACCCGCTCCACTCTGCCCTATTTCGAAGAACCAGATCCATCCTGCCGCGCAATGCCAGAATGCCGCCTTCCGTCGTGACATGCCCTTCTATAGGCTCTTCCGATTTGACAATTTCCCATCTCCCGGCATCCTGCCGGCACAGCCTCGACAGACACTCGCGAACGGCCCAGCGGCAGGACTGAAAAACCGTTTCCCGCCAAAGCGTACGCGTTGCGAGAAATTCCTCCCGAAGTTGCCGCTCCACTTCCTGTCGTCGTTTTTCCAATTCCGCGGCGCCGGGCAGGCCATCCTTCAAACAGCGGCGTATCCACTCATGCGCAAGAATCCCGGTGATCCAGCGTTCGTTGCGCTCAAAATTTTGTTCCTGCGCGCTTTCCGCGCGAAAGAGCTGGCGAAGGGCAAAGGTGGCCGGATATTCACAGGCTTTCTCCAATCCCGTCACCGACCAGCTCCGGTTCCCACCGCTGCCGGGCGGATAGCAAAAGCTGTATTCGTCAAACGGAAGCGCCGGATCCATGCGACGGCGGCGCACTTCCGCCAGATGTCTGGCCTCTTTCCCCGCCAATATGGCATCACAACCGGCCGACAACGTCGGCCTGGCGTCACTCTGAATCCGATCCTCCCAAAGTTTCAAGACGGGTTTGTCTCCGGCCTCGAGCATCAGGCACTGCAAGAAAAGTTCGTTTGGGTAAAGCGGCTGGACAGGATTCAACGTGTCGAATCCCTGCGCCAGCAGGGCGGCTTCGCCACGGCAATTTTCCAACAGATCCATGAGCCGTTTCTGTTCCAGCCGCGCGAGATCGAGCGTCGCCAGCAGGCGGCCATAGCCCGGACCCCGCTTTTGATTCAGGCTCCTTCTGAGCCCGTCATCCAAAAAGGGATTTTCATCCCTCGAGATCGGCCAAACTCCTTCATTTGAATCCAAAAAAATCAGATGTTTCCATGACTGATAACTTGCTTTCGCTAAAGTAACCAGCGCCACCTTGGCAAAGGGATGGACGGCTTCTTCATCCCGCGCAAAGCGCGCGGACTCCAGCAACTCATTTACATACTCCAGAAAGGCGCGGCCCTGGACCCTGCGATCCGCCAGTACGGCATCCAGACGCGACCACAGGGGTTCCAGGCACTCCACGCCGACGCCCAGGCAGTCGCACGCGGCCTGCCATTTTGTTTTCAGTTCCGCCCAGCCGGCTTCCTGCGGCCATGCGCCCAGGCCTTCCGCCAATTTTCGGGCTGCCTGCAAAACGGGGCCTGCATCCGGGCCGATTTTCTCCATCAATAACGGCACCCGCCGGGTCGGGCATCCGCCAAAAATATCATGCAGCCCCGCTCTCAAACGGACCGGGTCGGGCAACCTGGCTGCACCCGGTATTTGCTGCGCGGCCGCCAGCAGCGAAAGAAATTCTTCGACCATTTCCCCGGAGAGATAATATCGGGCCAGGCATTTTTGCAGCACTGCCGAAGCATCCGGCGGCACACGTCCACCCGCTTCATCCTGCACAGGAATCCCGGCCTCCAGCAATCGTCGCAACAACAGGCGGCCTGTCGGGCTTGACGGGGGCGCCACCACGCCGATCCGATCCTCGCGTCCGCAATCCGGAAGCCATTTCAGAACCTGACGTTCCGCAAGATCCACTTGATCTTCCTGGGTGGCGCCTGTCATCAAAACCGGCGCCGCCGGAACGGATTCGCCTTCGCCCCGTCGAAACAGATGTTCAACCAACGCCTCGTTGGTGGAGCGATAATCCGAAGCCGGGCAAACATCATGCCCGACTCCGCAGACGCGCTCCAGCTCCTCGACCCAGGCCATGTCAGGATCTGCGATGGGCAACGGAACATACAATTCAGAACTTGCCGCGGCGCGCAGCGCAGCTTCCAAGAGCAGTTTTTCAGGATAAAATCCGGCGTCCCACGCCCAAAAGCAAAGGTGGAGCGGGGCGGAAACCGGCTTGCGCGCCCGGGCCAGCAAGTCCGTGTCGATGGCCGAGGTCCATGCCTTGCTGGCGGTGAGAACCTTCAGCCATCGCCCGATGGGGGACGGAACTTCTCCCATGTCGGTTTCATCGCCGGACCAACCAGCCCGTCCCAGATCATCCAATGCCTGCAGGCAGGGGCCGGGATTCAAGGCTACGGCGCGCGCCTCGGCGCTGTCATGTTTCAATGCCTCCAGTTTCAGTAGAAATTCCAGGCTCTCCCGGCCCAGAAGCCGTGTTTCGGAACCTAACAATCGACTCAGTTCCTTTCTCAGCGAACCTGCGGTAAGAAAACGGATTCCGAGCAGGGACAAGCCTTCCAACCCCGCCCGGCGGCGTATCCATGCGGCCTGAGCCGTGTCGGCGGCGACCAGCCATGCCTCCTCCCCTGCGAGACAAACCGACGCCTGCGCTTGCAGCCAGTCCTTCAAACCGCCTTGCCATGCGTCCTCCGCAAAGCGAAACAGCCGGATGGCATGGTGTGAGGAAGGTTTAGCCTGCATATTTCATACTCATTTTAATGATCAACCAGTTAGTACCGTGGCACAACAGTGGAAAGACTCGCACTGAGCCTATGCAGGCTACTGCATGATTTAATGCCACATCACCCACGCTGTCAAAACCCGTTCTTTCCGGAATAAAACCTGTTTTGCCTCATTGAGAGGAGCCGGGCAAAGACAATTTAAAGTGAATACGCAAGCACATGGATCGCCACGGCCCAGCTCCGACATGCGTCGCGAGTGTTCCAGATGGGCCTCCTAATGAACAGATGTGACAAGATGTTGAAAGATAGAATGTTAGCTAAAACGCCAACGGCGTTTCGTCCTTCAGCCCAGGGTTGATCCGAGCTTGTCGAGGATCTACCCTGGGTAAAATCAAAAAATCATCCCGAACCCTGAAAGTGGTTCCGGCGATTGCATGAAACAGACGCTACCCCGAAAGCTTTCGGGGTAGGCCTCCAGTTCATTCCCGCTCAAAACACCTTCTTGAAAGGTTTGGGTTCTCGCGATGACGAACAGCCCAGGTCAGCATGCATTGTTGGCACAAGACCTCACGCGCAGCATCATTGCAAGGAGTCCCGATCCCACCGCCTTTGGCGGGTATCGGGACGACGCGGCAATCCAGAATTTTATCCCGCAGTTTTTGCAAGCTATTTAGATAACGCCACATTAGCATTTTCCGGAAGTTGATGAAAACATCATCCCAGTTCCATTCGCTCACTCCGGACGAATATGCAGGGCTTCAAGCAGTCGAAACCAACGCCTTCCGCCTGCTCACAGGGCCAGGCGGTTGGGCCGAATATTATGCCGGCACCGTACTTCTTTCCGCGACCGCCAAGCCGGACTTTTGGCCCTTGAAAAGCGCCGCCCTGGATTTGTGCCAGGCCCTGAAATTGAGCGTCGGCCCGGTCTTTGGCCGGCTCCTGGCCAAAACCCAGTCCGGCCAAACAGCCCCGGAACAGCTCGACGGCCCGCCGGATGCCCCCACCAGCTTCAATGTCTTGGAATCGGGGCTCCGCTTTAAAATCGATCTCAGCGCGGGATACTCCATCGGTCTGTTCATCGATCAAACTCAAAACCGCCGTTATTTACAAAGGCTCCGGCCCCGGCGCCTTCTGAACTGCTTTTCCTATACCTGCGCCTTTTCCGTCGCCGCCGCCGCACTTGGCGCCGAAACAACCAGCGTGGATATTTCCAAAAAAGCCCTCGAATGGGGCCGCTCCAATTTCGAGCTCAACGGCATCGAACCTGCCGGGCATCGTTTCTTTGCGGATGATGTGCGGGAAGCCCTCGCGCGTCTGGCTCGGAGAAAAGAACGCTTCGATTGCATCATCCTGGACCCTCCCACCTTCGCCCGATCCCACAAGGGAAAAGTCTTCCAGGTCGAAGATGAAATGGAGGCGTTGATCCGGCAGGCGCTGGCCTGCCTTTCTTCCGGCGGCTCGCTGCTGGCCTCGACCAATTCCCGCCAGATCAACCAGGGCGCGCTCCTGCCCATGGCCAGATCAGCTCTTGCAACTTGTCAGATATCCGCATCATTCCACCAGGAACCGCCGCCGCCCGGGTTCCCGCCATCCGCCATGCCCGCAACGCTGTGGTTGCTGGCCAGGGAAGGGAAATGACAACCCCGACAGTCATCGCAAGTGGAATGAGCACACATGGATCGCCACGGCCAGAAACAACACACCCCGAAGCGGTCGTCGCGGGGACCTTTCCGCCCCTCTGAATAGAGGGGATTGCGGTTTGACATCGGCTTTAAATAGGCAAAAATAAGGCATGTTCGATCTCGTTGACAGCGTGGCAATGAGAAGGATTTTTTGGGATTATTTGCAAATCGTCCTTCTGCATCCCGAATCGGCCCGTATCTTCATCATCGCCTTTTTGACCGCCTTTCTTTCCATCACGATCTGCTTGGCCCAGGTACATAGCCTGGGCAATGCGGCACGCGGCTCTCTCTTTGCGGGGCTGTTCGTTACTCTGATCTCCTCCATCGGCCTGCTTGGAACCGCAACCTTGGCTAACAGATACGTCCTGCCGCTCGTCAATAACCCGGACTTGAACATCACCATTGTCAACGGCTGCGTGATTGCCGCGTTCCTGCTCATGATCGTTCCCTTCACCCGCGCCTTATTCCGCGCAAGTTATGCAACCAGCCTCGGCTCCTGGATTATTGCCCTCCTTGTGGCGCTCGTGCTGGTTTACGGCGTGCATACCATTGTCAAGCCGCGGTACAATGACAAGCCCGCGACGCCGGCTGCTGTTGAAAAAAATCTCGAGGACGCCAAAAAGAAAATCCATTTTTGACCCCCTTGTTGGCTTCCTACTAACCCGCACTTGTGAGGGTCAGGCGAAGAAGCTCCGCAGGGGCGCCTATCCGGCACGGGAACCAGTCGCCACAGCCATTCGACACCACAAGTGAAGAGCGCTCCTTTTGATAAAGGCCGCTCCAATACCTGAAAAACAACGGCCCGCATCCCACATTCCCAAACATCAACTGGCCCCCATGCGTATGGCCTGACAACACCAGGTCGGCGCTTCCCAAGGCGGAATCAAAAAGATGGGGATGATGCGCCAGAAGAATGCGGACATCCGTCTTTTCCCGTACTGCCGGGAAAAGCCGATCCATTCGCACCTCTTCCCTCCTGTAATGGCTTCCAAACCAAGGAAGGCCCGCCATGTACAAGTTGCAACCCCGGATCTGGAGCACCTTGTTGGAATTATGAAGATAAGGCAGCCCGGCTTTGGCGCAGGCGCCCGGCAGCGCGCCCTGGCCCGCAAAATAGTCGTGGTTGCCTTCGCATATAAAGATCCCGTAACGGGACTCAACGCGCTTGATGCAAGCCATGGCCGCCGGAAGTTCCGTCACCGAATCGTTAATCAAGTCGCCCGTCACAACCACCAGGTCCGATTTGAGTTCGTTGGCCGTGTCCGATATGACACGCAATTTTTCGGGGCCGCAAAAAAGCCCCGAGTGAAGATCGCTCATGTGGGTGATGGTGAAGCCCTCCATCGCCGCCGGAAGGCCGGGGACGGGAATTTTCAACTCGCGCACGCGAAGATCGTTGCGGGTGATTGTACCATGAACGCCGGCGCCGAGGGCCGCTGCAGGCGCCGCGCCAAAGGTGGCGTAATAAAGAAACTTGCGGCGTGTAATCCCTTCCGAAAGCGCCGCTTTATCACAGGCGGCACGTCCGGATTTTTCACGGCAAAAATCCCTGATCTTGAGCGCCAGCCAAGCCAGCAGGGCGATGACCGCAATCGGCGGCATCAAAATGAGGTTCCAAAACATTCCGATCGCAAACTCAGCATAAAACCAGTGCTGCAAAAAGGGCCGCCAGCCCGGCGGCGCGCCAAGCTGAAGCGCCAAAAATCCGATTACAGCCACAAACCATATCCACAAGCCAATCCTCACCTGCGGCGTGAGCAGGGAAAGGCGCCGAAGGACGGAGAGAGTCAAAAAACAGGCCAACAAATTAACAAACGGAAAATAAAGCAGGATCGCGAGAATGAAGACTCTCATGGCAAACCGCCCGACCCGGCCCAGTATCTGTTGGTTGAGTTCAATTCCGCCTCACATCGCCTGCTGAAACTTTCAATTCATGCGCCGCCTGCGCTTCCGGTGCTTTGGCTGCCTGGCTGTCGGCCTTCAACGGTGCAAAAAAGATCGGAATGATCAGGATCGCCATGATGTTGGTCACCTTGATCATGGGATTGATCGCGGGCCCAGCCGTGTCCTTATAGGGGTCGCCCACCGTGTCTCCGGTCACCGAAGCCGCATGGGCGGGTGATCCCTTGCCTCCAAAGTGGCCTTCCTCGATATATTTTTTGGCATTGTCCCAGGCGCCGCCGCTGGAGGTCATGGCAATGGCGACAAACAGTCCGGTCACGATGGTTCCCACCAACAATCCACCCAGAACGACAGGGCCTAACACATGATTAAATCCAGCTACGACCACAACCATGACTATGGGAAGCAAAGCGGGTAAAATCATTTCGCGCAGCGCAGCCTTGGTCACGATGTCCACGCAAGTCCCGTAATCGGCCTTGACCTTGCCCGTCAAAATGCCGGGGCTTTCCGCAAGTTGCCGGCGCACTTCCCGCACCACGGCGCCCGCAGCCTTCCCGACGGCATCCATGCTGTGCGCGGTGAAGACAAACGGCAGCAGGCCGCCCAGGAACAGCCCGATAATCACTTTCGGTTGCTCCAGTGAAAATACAAAAACCTCGCCCGGCACATAAATCTGCAATTCGTGGACATAGGCGCCGAACAGCACCAGCGCCGCCAGACCGGCCGAGGCGATGGCATACCCCTTGGTCACTGCTTTCATGGTGTTGCCGACCGCGTCCAGTTCGTCCGTGATTGCCCGCACTTTCTTCGGCAGCTTGGCCATCACGGCGATGCCTCCCGCGTTGTCGGTAATGGGGCCGAATGCGTCCAGCGAAATGATGATCCCGGCCATGCTCAACATGGCCATGACCGCAATGGCGATGCCGTAAAGCCCGGCCAGTTGGTACGTGCAAAGAATGGCGATGCCGATGCAGCCGACGGGCAGCGCCGTGGCATGCTGGCCCACCGCCAGCCCGGCAATAATATTGGTGGCATGGCCCGTTTCAGACGCTTCGGCGATTTTTTGAACAGGCCGGTGTTCGGTCGCCGTATAATAATTGGTGATCACGACGACCACAAAGCTCATCACCAGTCCGGCCAGGGCCGAAAAATAGATCGACCACGCGCTGCGCTGCGCACCTCCAAGCTCAAACGAAGCCGGAAACAGGGCGAGCGTCACCGGCAACAGCAATACCGCTGTGACAACTGCGCTGACCAGCACCCCTCCGCGCAACAGGCGGGCGGGACGGTCATTTTTCAAATTCACATACAGAATCCCGGCAATCCCGCCTATCACTGAAATTGCGGAAATAATGAACGGACACGCGATGGCGGCCTGCTGAAGGACGCTGCCGATCCCCGCTTTTTCACCCAGCATCAAGTACGCCGTCAGCACGGCGCCAATCAGACTAACCACATAGGTCTCAAACACATCCGCCGCCATGCCGGCGCAATCGCCCACATTATCACCCACGTTGTCGGCAATTGTAGCCGGGTTGCGCGGATCGTCCTCGTCCAGATTGCTTTCGATTTTGCCCACCAGATCCGCCCCCACATCCGCGGCCTTGGTATAAATACCGCCGCCCAAACGGGCGAAAACACTGATGAGGCTGCTGCCCAAAGCCAGGCCCACGAGGCTGTTGATCGCCTCTGGAATGCCGAGAAAATGTGTAACCGTCAGATAAAAAACACCCACGCTCAACAGCGCAAGGCCGACGACGAGCATGCCCGTGACCGCTCCACCGCTAAAGGCGACACGAAGCGCCTTGGCGCGGCTGGTCTGCGCGGCAAAGGTTGTGCGAACGTTCGCGATCACAGCAACGCGCATGCCCAGGTACCCCGCAAGCAGGCTGCACGCCGCACCCAGCAAAAAGCCCAGGCTGACGACGATATCTTTGCGCAAGATCCAGAGCAGAATAAAAAGTATGACGGATATCACACTGATGGTTGCCACTTGGCGGTTCAGATAAGCCCGCGCACCCTGCTGGATGGCCAGCGCAATTTCGCACATGCGTTTGTTGCCCGGCTCTTGCTTGCGCACCCAGCAAATCAAGGCAAGCGCAAAGGCCAAGCCGATGAAAGACGCCACAAGTGAAATCTGCACTCCGTATGCTCCAAAATCCTGCAATATTGAACCCATAAGTAATATTTTCCTAAATAAACGGTTTCAGCCCGGTATGCCGTAAACGGCAATTATGCGGGTGGATTAAGTTATGGTTTCAGCATATCCGCGCAACTTTTTTTTAGGCACTATATTCAGTCTCTTTATACCCCCATTAACCCGGAACCTTCACCCGATTTCACCCTTCCAATCCCACGGATTGGCACAATACCTTGAACGACCCCCCCGCGCCAGTCTCATCGGTCAACTGCCGGATGCGCAACATCTCATCCACCGTCTCGCTCGCAGTTGAGACATGCGCTTTGATAAAGTCTCGCTGGGTGGTGTAAAATTCCGTCTGGAACCCCTCCGCCTCACCCCAATTTATGAGATCGGTAAAATTCACATCCGCCGTCAAATCCTGCCTTCCAAACCTCTGATAAACCTGGAGGCCCTGCAAAACCTGATGCTGAAAATAGGCGCGTATCGTGCCGGACGGGCGGCGCTCATACAAATCTCCGGCCAATTCACCGTAATCAACGGTCAAAATCGCCCCGCACTTCAACAATCCCGCCCACCCCGACAGCCAACTGCGGTACGAGCCATGAAGTTCACAGCGCTGGCCTTCCACCGGATTGGCCAGGGTGGAAAAAATGGAGAATTGGCCCGGGTCCAGGCGTTCCGGGCCAAAATCCACCAGTTGTTCCCGGACCACATCGCCCGCCAACTCCAGAACAACTTCCTTCCAGGCCCCGTTTTTCCAAACAATCTGGATGCAAGGAAAGGCATCCACGAATTCATTCGAATAAATCAAGGCCTTGCCTCCGCATTTTTCCAGCGCCTGCTCAATGGAATCATGCCAGGAGCAGCGGAATCCGCGCAATCTGCGGCGCTGCTTTGCCCGCAGGGAAGGCGACATCTCAACCAAGTGGACATGTGTAAACCAGGACCTCCATAGCGGCATTGAGCGGAGTACATTTCGCGCCATGGCGCCTGTTCCGGCCCCCACTTCTATAATATGCCAGCTTTTGTGGCCAAAAACGCGGGGCGCATTTTCTTCAAGCCAGCGCGCAATGGCCCAAGCCAAAACCGGATGAATGGTGGCCGATGTGGAGAAGTCGCCCCGGGGCCCGACATTCTTCACGGCGCTGGTATAATAACCGAAGTGAGGGTCGCCCAGCGCCGCTTCCATGAAAGTTTCAAACGAAACTTTACCCCCCTTAGCCTTCAACCAGTCCCGAAAATCCGGCATGGCCAAAGCCTGCACTATTCACCAAAAACAATCAAATACCCTGCAAAATCTCTCGCACAGCAACCCCCGGATGTTAAATTCACGGCAGGATATGGAACCGAACAAACATAAAAATAATCTGGCCACCGTCCTGACTTTTGCAGTCGGGACCGTGGTGGTTACTCTGACCGCAACCCTGCTGGCACAATTTTTTCTGAGCAAATCAGAGGAACATTCGGCGCGGCTCGCCAGCGGCGAATCGGATTACGAGCGCAAACACCCTTATTCGTAAAATAAGCGGCGGTTGAAACTTTATTCGCGGCGACAGCCCTTGGGAATGGTTGCCGTGAAATAAGTCGGCCCAAACTCAGCTTGAGTTTCGGCTGGACTGCGCACCCCTCGCGGCGCTTTAGTGGAAGCATGCATATACCCAGCAGCATGCTTCATGGGGCGGTTTGCCCGGTGACCGCGGCAGTTAGCGCCATTGGATTAACAGCCACCGCAGCCCTCGCGGCCCAGGCCCGGGAAAAAGCTTCCCCCGCCCATTTCGGCGCCGTGACAGCCTTTATTTTCGCAGCCCAGATGCTCAACTTTCCGGTCCAGAACGGTACTTCCGGCCATCTGCTCGGCGGCGTGCTCGCAACCGCCCTTCTCGGACTGCCTTTCGGCATCCTTTCCCTTGCGCTTGTGCTGGCCGTGCAAAGCCTCGCCTTCTCCGATGGCGGCCTTGCGACTCTCGGCGCCAACGTCCTCAACATGTCCCTCATCGGCGCCGGACTCGGCGGCCTCTTTGCACAATTCCTGAAATCCCGGGCCCGGAATCTTTCAAACCTCCCGGTTCTTGCCCTCGCCTCGTGGGTTTCCGTGCTGCTGGCGTCTCTTGCCTGCTCCGCCGAACTCGCGTTGGGTGGCACAACCTCCTTCACCGAGGCCGCGCCCGCCATGCTTGGCTCTCATGCTTTGATAGGCATCGGCGAAGCCCTGATCACAGCCGCCGCTTTCTGGTTGTTCTCCAGCCTTGAAGAAAACAAGGCCCATACCGTACCGCAAAAAGCGTGGCCCGTCCTCACAGCCGCCGCGCTCATCGGGCTTTTGCTCAGCCCCTTCGCCAGCAGTTATCCGGATGGTTTGGAATGGGTGGCCGCCCGCTGTCATTTCCTGCACAACAGTGCTCCGTCGTTTGTCGCACCATTGGCCAATTATACAGTGCCGGGCATTGCGCATCCGTTCGTTTCAACCGGTTTGGCCGCTCTGATCGGCGCCGGCATCTGCTTCCTGGCAGCCTGGGTTTTGGGCCAATTCCTGCAGACGCGCAAACAATTCGCGGCCACGCCCCGGACAAGCACAAAGCGTTGACAATTTTAAAAGTGCAAATTTAAAGCCGCTCTTTTCATTGCAGGAAACAGCACCAAAAGTTAAGTTTGCCCATGTCTTCAAAACGCATCCCTGTCCTTCTCGACACTGATATAGGTTCGGATATCGACGACGCCGTTTGCCTGGCCTATCTTCTGGCCAATCCCGCCTGCGAGCTGCTTGGAATCACGACGGTGACCGGCGATACGGTCAAACGAGCCAGCATGGCTTCGGTCCTCTGCAAGATCGCCGGGAAACGCATCCCCATCCACCCGGGCAGGCGGCAGCCTCTGCTCATAGAACAAAAACAGCCTCACGTCCCCCAGGCTGCGGCCCTGGATCGATGGGATCACGACACCGATTTCAGCCAGGGCGAGGCCATCGAATTTATGCGCCAAACCATCCGGGCCCGCCCGGGTGAAGTGATCTTGTTCGGCATCGGCCCCATGAGCAACATCGCCGCGCTTTTCGCCGCCGATGAGGAAATCCCCAGACTGCTGAAAGGGCTGGTGTTGATGTGCGGGGTATTCTCTCAACACAATTCAGCGCTGGAATGGAACGCCATGCTGGACCCCACGGCGACCGCCCTTGTGTACCGAGCCGCGCCGCCGTTTCACCGCTCAATCGGCCTCGATGTGACGAACCAAGTGACGATGCCTGCGGACGAGGTGCGCAAGAAATTCCAAGCTCCGTTGCTCAGGCCGGTACTCGATTTTGCCGAAGTCTGGTTTGAACATGCCAGGATGATCACATTTCACGATCCTCTGGCGGCAACGACCCTTTTTGATGACACGATCTGCGGTTTTGAACCGGGCCGGGTTGAAGTCGAGTTAAAGAGCGACCATGCGACCGGCGCCACGCTTTGGTATCCCAAGGACCCGGCGGGACACCACGAAATCGCAACCACGGTCAATCCCTCCCGGTTCTTCGATCATTACTTCAGTTTTTTCAAATAGAGAAAAGCCGGGTTTGTCTCGGGCTTGGGAAAAGATATTTTTGGAAATCAAGCCCTGGGCGATTTTACAGGACCACATCAACGGACACTAAAGCATGTTGTATTTATTCTGCCGCATGTTCATGCGTTATTGCGAGAACCCAAACCTTTCAAGCAGATGTTTTGAGCGGGAATGAACTGAAGGACGAAACGCCGTTGGCGTTTTAGCTAACATCCTATCTTTCAACATCTTGTTCAATTTGCTCTAAATCAGCGGTGAACTGTTTGTATCCGCTTTAAAAAATTGCCCATGAGCCGCAGCCCGTTGGACTGGCTCTTTTCCGGGTGAAACTGGAACGCCGCCAGATTTCCCATGCTGATCCCGCTGGCAAATGAAATGCCATAGTCGGTCATGCAGGCCGCCAACCCTTTATCCTCGGGCTCGGGATAATAGGAATGCACGTGGTAAAAATATGACTTCTCCGGCAGCTCCTGAAACAGTTCCTTCCCTTCGTTCACCGGCCTGACTTCATTCCATCCCATGTGGGGCACCTTGCCCACGGAGTCCGGAAAGCGCCTGACTTTGCCCCGTATCCAGCCCAGCCCCGCCACTCCGGGAGATTCCTCGCTTTCTTCAAACAACAATTGATACCCCAAACAAATGCCGAGAAAGGGTTTGCCGGACTTCAGCCAATCCAAAACAGGCGCCGCCAGGCCGCGTTCGCTCAAGTTGTTCATCGCATCGCCAAAGGCCCCCACGCCCGGCAGCACGATGGAATCAAAACCAACCAGCTCCTCCGCGCAAGCCACGCGGCGGACATCGGCCCCCAGAGTTTGCAGGGCCTTTTCAACGCTGCGCAGGTTCCCACGTCCGTAGTCGATCAATCCGATTTTCACTGTCTTAGCCTGCATGTCTCAGCCATTTTGAAAAAATTTCAATCCAGGCAGTTTTGCTTCCGGGCTTGAAACGGAAAACTATAACCTGCCCTTGGTGCTGGGCAAGCCCTTCACCCGGGAATCCTTGCGGCACGCCATGTCGAGCGCCTTGGCCAGCCCCTTGAAAATGGATTCCGCAATATGGTGCGCATCCCGCCCGTAGAGCAATTCAATGTGCAGGTTCATGCCCGCGTTCACCGCCAGGGCGCGCATGAATTCCTCCAGCAACTGCAGCGGAAAATCCCCCGCCTTCCGGCGTTGCGCGGGCACGCGGAATTCCAGGTAGGGCCGGTTGCTCAAATCCACGACCACGCGGCTCAGGGTTTCATCCATCGGAAGATAGGCGTGGCCGTAACGGTTGATCCCCCGTTTGTCGCCTAACGCATCCTTGAGCGCCATTCCAAGCACAATGCCCGCATCCTCGACCGTATGATGATAATCCACCTCCAGATCGCCCCTGGCTTCAATCTCGAGATCAAAAAGCGAGTGCTTGGCAAACAAGGCCAGCATGTGGTCGAAAAAACCGATGCCCGTGGAAATTTTTGACTTTCCCTGCCCGTCCAAATTCAGCTTGAGCCGGATCCTGGTCTCGTTTGTATTGCGTGTGATTGTGCTTCTTCTCATAGGACAATAAATTCATATCCGGCGCATCCGGGAGCAGCCGCAGCACTCCAGATCCCGCCCGGCATTATTTCTTCGCAAAGCGGACCGCCACGGACGCTTTATGCGCCGTCATCCCCTCCACCTCCGCCAGGGTTTCAATCGTCTTGCGCCCCCTCTTCAAGGCGTCCTTTTCATAGCGGACAAAACTCGTCTTGCGTACAAACTGATCGATCGTCAGGCCGCTGAAGCTCCGGGCGGAGCCGTTGGTCGGATATTCATGGCTCGGCCCCGCGGCATAATCCCCCGCTGCCACCGGTGAATAATCCCCGATGAAAATCCCGCCGCAATTCCGTATTTTTTTCCCGAGATCCTTGGCGCCCGCGCAAACCAGCGAGAGATGTTCAGGCGCTATCGCCTCGACTATCTGGACTCCCTGTTTGAGATTTTTCACGAGCAGCAAGGTGCATCCCAGATTGAGCGTTTCACGCAAATATTGGATGCGCGGATGCGCGACAATTTGCCGCTCGATTTCCTCTTTCACCGCCTCGATCAATTTTTTTTCCGTGCTGATAAGAAAAATCTGGCTCCCCGGCCCGTGCTCCGCCTGGGCCAGCAGATCCGCGGCCACGAACGCCGGTTTGGCGGATTTATCCGCGAGCACGGCAACCTCGCTCGGCCCCGGGATGAGGTCCACCCCCACGCGCCCAAAGATCTGCCGCTTGGCTTCAACCACAAACGCATTGCCGGGTCCGTACACTTTGTGCACCGCCTTGATCGATTCAGTCCCGTACGCCATCGCCGCTATCGCCTGTGCGCCGCCCACCTGGTAAATTTCAGTCGCGCCCGCCAGTTTGATCGCATAATGCAACACCGGGTTGACCGGCGGCGGTGTACAAACCACAATCGACTCCACCCCTGCGGTCTTTGCGAGCGTGATCGTCATCAGAGCCGAAGACACCAACGGAGCCGTACCGCCCGGCACATAAATGCCGACACGCTCCAACGGTTGGTAAATTTCGCCGACCTGCGCGCCTTCATGATTTTTACCCAGCCACGATTTTGGAAGGCAGGGGCGGTAAAATTTTACAATGTTCCGATGCGCTTTGCGCAAGGCCTCCTTGATTTCGGACTTCGGCGCGGGCGGCTTTGAAGTCAAAGCCAACTGCTCCCGGGTGACCGATGTGCTGGCAAATTGGTTGGTGATCTCGACGACGGCGCGGTCGCCTTCTTTCTGCACCCGGTTCAAAATTTGGCGCACCTGCAACACAACCTCGGGTGGCGTATCCGACATTCGTTTCAACTCGGCAACTCGGGCGCTGAAATCAGATTGCTCGTACGATAAATATTTCACAGAGGTTCCTTGCTTCGCCGCAGAGCAACGGCTCCGCTATGTAAGCGTTTGATTTTAACAGCCTTCCAGCAAATGGAAAGCAGGATTATTGAGCTGAAAAAACGCAAAACACTTTTTACAAAGAGATCGCGAAGAACAGGAAAAATGAATGTTAAAACCGGATTGTTACAGCTTTTTAAGCTTCCGCTGTTCCCATAACAATTCAGCGCCCGGCTGCAGGGTCAAAATGGCATAGCCGGATGGAACACCTTTGTTGGGCTTGCCGACAGTGCCCGGATTCAGAAAACGCACCCCACCAATGGTTTCATCCCGCGGCACATGCGTGTGGCCGTGCAAACAAACATCCGTATTTTCCGGCAGGGCGTGGGGAGGAATGTGTTGGAGCCGGAAACGGATTCCACAGCGGTTCAAATCCAGCACCGGCGGCCAGGCGGATTCGGTGTCGCAATTCCCGCGAACGACGCGGATGGGCACGCCTAAAACGTGAAAACGATCCAAAATGAAGGGACTTACGACATCGCCCAGATGCCAGAGTTCATCCACCCCGGCCAGGCCAGCCAACACTTCCTCAGCCAACCGGTCGTGCGTGTCCGCCACCACACCGATACGCATGCCCGGAACCTAGGCCGCGCTGTGCGCTTTCTGAAAGCGGGACGGCAGCATGCTCGGAAGTCCCGACTGGGCGACACTCCACTCCATGCAAAATACAAAGAAGCAGGTAAAGGCCACATCCCCCAGAAGGGTGTTGCGGAAGAAGTAAATCGTCGAAGGATAGCCGGGTTCGCCAATCGTCAGGGATTGCACCCAACCGGCCATGGTTTGCGCATACGCGGGATTCCCAAGCCATGAGGCCGAATTGGTCACCACATAAAACAACAACGAGGAACCGAGAGCCCCGCCGGCCAGGGTTTTCCAATTCTTATGACGGGCCACCCAGACGCCAAAAAACGACGCAACCGCGTAGCAACCATAGCCTGCGAGCATTTCACCCCGAAACAACGACACACCGTAGTGGACATTCAGAATGATGTCGGAAATCATCAAAGCCAGCAAAGGAACCAGCACGGCCAGCTTTTTGCGGGAATAAAGCGCGCCGCAAAAGGCAATCGCCATAATCGGGGCAAAGTTCGGAAGCCAATCGACAAAGGGCGCCGAAATGCGGTAAACCACTGCCAGAACCAAAAGTGCAAGCCATAGAATCATATAAGACCGATGTTACGTTCCAAAGTTTACAATGGCAAACTCAATTTTCAACCCCATCCCAAAACCAAGGATAAATGACAACTCAAAAAAAATTCCTGTTGATTGACGGGCACAGCGTCATTTTTCAATGGCCCGAACTGCGCCGTTTGCATTCTCAAAATCCTTCAAAATGCCGGGCTGCGCTCACCGCGCTGCTTGGAACCTTGCATGACACCTCCAACTGGCTGGTCACTCTGGTCTTCGACGGCAAGACCGGGCCGAACGAACCCGCACGGCCCGGTGCCATGGCCGTGATCTACAGCCAGGAAGGACAAACCGCAGACAGCATTATCGAGCGGTTGGTGGGACAGGCCAATGATCCCTCGCTTGTTTATGTGGTGACGGCGGACGAAGCCGAACGGATCACCGTGGAAGCCGCTGGCGCATTTGTCTATTCACCAGACTGGTTGGCGGGCGAAATCGAACAAAATACAGGGCAATGGCAACAGGCGCTTAAGGATGTGCATAAAAAGGCTAAATGGTAAAAAATCATCATTTTGATATTTTTTACTGGTTTTTCTCTGATGAGGCACTCTATCATTGCGACTTAATTTATTTGGGGCTCTATTTTATAACTTGTTAATAATCAGGTGCTCTACAGGAGTTACTAATGTCAAAGTTGGGAAAACTATTTTGTGTCATAGCGGTCATTGCTTCGCTCGCTTCAGCTGCACTTGGGTTTCTTTTGGCCACTAAAAAGTCCGGCTACGCCAAACAGTTAGGGGCTGTGGAAGATCAGCTTCGAAAAACTCCCAACGTCAGCTACCAGTCTGATTTCAAGAATAATCCGGACGAGCCCGCTGCAACGGTTCAAAAAGCCGCCGGTATTCTCAAAAAAACCAAGGATGATTTGGACGCCACACAGGCTAAATTGACGGAATCCACAGGCCAACTCTCCGAATCCCAGTCGCAAGTCCAAAAGTTGACCACGGAAGTGACCTCGACCAAAAAGGATTTGGAGTCCAAAACCACCCAGCTTACCGAAACCACCACGAATCTCCAGGCTGCCCAAACCGAGTTGAAGGATTTTAAAGACCAATTGGGCGGACGCAAATTATCCGATATCCTGGATGAATTGAAGAAAACGACGGAAGATTCCAAAGTTCTCAGTGCTGAGAAAAAAATCATCGAAGACAGCCTCGCCAAGAGTACTGCCGAGTTGAAAAAATACCAGGAACTGGAACAATTGGCCAAAAACCACGCCGCGCCCATGGATTTGAGCGGCAAGGTGGTCGCCATCAACAAATCCTGGAACTTTGTCGTGCTGGATCTGGGCAAGGACAACAAGCTGAATGAAGGCATCGATCTGGCTGTTTATCGCGGCGACCAGTTGATCGGGAAAGTCAGGACCGTCTCCGTGGATGCCACCACCGCCATAGCCGATATCCTTCCTGACTGGACCAAAACCGAAATCCAGGTGGGCGACAAAGTACTTTATTGAATTCCGCCTGCTGCGTTATATATTTACACCATGCAGCGCATGAACCGCTTATTTCTTGTTTTTGCAGGCTTCCTTCTGCTGGCCTCGTTCAGCGGCTGCGCCTCTCCCGATAAAAATACAGCCAATTCCGACCACGAACCCACTTCCACAGTCCCGTGGAACAGGCCCGAATCCTGGGAAGGCAAAGGCGTTCTCGGCGGAATGATGCAATAAAAGCAGAGTGTGGAATGCGGAATTTTTAATTCTGACTTCTGACTTCTGACTTCTTCCCTGTTAAAAGAGCTTCCGCAATCTGCACCGCATTCCAGGCGGCCCCCTTCAGCAGTTGATCCCCGCTGATAAACAAAGCCAGGCTGTTTTCGCGCGAAGGGTCCCTGCGGATGCGGCCCACCAGCACATCCAGGTCCCCGGTGGCTTCCAACGGCATTGGAAAATGGTTCTTTTCGGCGTCATCCACCAGCCGCACCCCGGCCGCCCCGGACAAAACCTTTCTCGCCCGCTCGACCGAAACCGGCTTTTCCGTCTCGATCAACACGGACTCCGAATGCGCCCGCAGAACGGGCACACGGATGCAGGTCGGAATAATTTCAAGCTCCGGCAGGTGGAATATCTTCCGGATTTCCTCGATCAGCTTGTTTTCCTCCTCGTTGTATCCGTTGGCGGCTACTTTTGTGTTATGCGAAAACAGATTGAAGGCGATCTGGTGCGGAAAAACCTTTTTTTCAATCGGACGCTTTTCGACATGGGCCTCCACCTGATCTTCCAGCTCGGCCATGGCCTGGGCCCCCGCTCCGCTGGCGGATTGATAGGTTGAAACCACGATCCGCTTGATCCCAAATTCCCGGTGCAGCGGCCCGATGGCCACGGCCAGGATCGCAGCGCAGCAGTTCGGGTTGGCAATCAGGCCCTTGTGTGAATCCAGGTCCCCGGGATTGACCTCCGGCACGACCAAAGGAGTTCCCGGCTGCATGCGAAAGGCCGATGAATTGTCAATGACCACCGCGCCGGCCTCAATGGCCTCGGAAACAAATTGCCGGGAACGGGTTGCCCCGGCGCTGAAAAACGCAAAGTCGATACCCTTGAAAACCCCGCTCTTGAGTTCTTCCACCGGCCACGACTTTTCCTGAAATTGGAGATGCTTCCCAGCCGAACGCGCCGAGGCCAGCAGCCTGAGCTGCGAGACAGGGAACTTGCGCCGTTCCATCACACGCAAGATTTCCACTCCGACCGCTCCGGTGGCGCCCACCACGGCCACATGGTATCCGTTTGCCTTCATAAAGGGGAAAAAGCCTAGGATTTTCCGGGCGCCTTCGCAAGCGGAGAATAAAAAACGATTGCCAAGAGGAATAATCCCGACTAATGAATCGGACAGTTCTTTGCGAGAAATAAACCGCGCACCGTTTGCGCGGAACGATCAGCAGTGACAGGGAATGCCGTGAGAACCGGCTACAGTTGCGCTGCGGTATCGGGTGACAAACTTCCATTCGGCTGAAATCAGCCGGAGCAGAGCCAATCCCTTCGGGGGTGAAGGCGGGAGTGAGGCGGGATCTTGGAATCTCAAATTTGAAATTTCAAATCCCAGAACCCGGAGTCCGAATATCTGCCTGTTGATCCTCATGCGTCCAGCCCATGCCGAAAGGAAAAGGCCGGACGATAAACTTCATCGCTGAAATGAAGCGTGAGAGCAGGTCAAGCCGGACCCAAATCGCAACCCGGCCTGTTCTGCTCTTGCCACAAAACAGGAGTAGAACATGTTGAAGACCCGTTCCCGCCTATTATTATTGGCAACGGCCGCATTTGCGGCGTTCGCCCTCTCATCAGGCCATTGCCAAGCCGAGGAAGCCCCCCAGGAAAACAAAACACAACCCGCGCAGGCCGCCACCCCGGTCCAGCCCGATAGCACCCAGTCCGCTTCTTCGGAAGACTCAAAAAAAGAGTCGAAGAAAGAAAAAAAGAAGGAGCAGGACTCCGATGAAATCGTAGTCACCGCGACGCGTACCGAAACGCCTGTTTCGAAAACGGGCGCTTCGACCACAGTAATTACACGCCAGCAAATTGAAGACCAGCAACTGCACACGGTCGCGGAAGCCTTGGAGGAAGTTCCGGGCGTGGCTGTTGCCCAGTCTGGAACTCCCGGGCAGGTCACCGGCCTCTTTATTCGCGGGACAAAAACCGAGAGCACCCAGGTCATCATTGATGGACGCCGCATCCCCTTCAACCTGGCCGGCAGTTTCGGCGTGGAAAACCTCGCGCTCGACGACGTGGAACGCATTGAGGTCGTGCGCGGCCCGCTCAGCTCCGTGCAGGGCGGCCCGGCCATCGGCGGCGTCATTAACATCATCACCCGCAGCGGCAAAGGCCTCGATAAACCGGAATTCACCGGTGGATTTGAAGCCGGCTCCTTTCAGACCTTTCACGAACTGGCCAGCGCCCGCGGCGCCTGCGGGCCGTTTGACTACAGCGTCCAGGCGGGCAGGCTTGACACCGACAACGAGCGTCCTAACAATCAATACCGCCTGACCAACGTCACCACCAAGGAAGGCTACCAGATCAACGATCAGTTGTATGCCGATCTGCTTTTCTTTTACAATCTGGCCGACGTCGGCACGCCTAACAGCGTGAGCGATCCGGAACCAATTGCCAGCTTGTTGCGCGAAACCTGGATGATTTCACCGGGACTCGACTACAAAACAACCGATTGGTGGGAACAAAAGGTTTATTACAGCCACAGCCAGCAGCGCCAGGTGGCTTCAGACTTCAAGCAAGCCGCCAACTTTTTTCCGCCCCCCGCTACTCTCAATTTCGGGCAAGACAACCGGGTACAGGTCGATACCGACCAGGTGGATTACCAGAGCGATTTCCAGATTGCGCAGCCATGGAAATTGAGCGCGGGATTTTCCATGACCGATGCCCGGTATTACCGCAAGATTGATGTGCCAAATGAGTTCAACTTCCCCGCTACACCTGCCGGTACAACAGATGTTCAAAATAATCTCACCAACAGCGCCGGCTTTCTGCAAAGCCAATGGGAGATTGTTCACGATTTGAACGTCACGTCCTCCATCCGACTCGATCATGAATCCGACTTTGGAGACTACATCACCTGGCGTACGGGCGGCAGTTATCGCGTTCCGGTCACCCGTTCCCTCGTGCATGCGAGTTACGGTACGGCATTTTCTCCTCCGACTCCGCAGGACACCGCATTGGCCTTCGGCGGAAATCCCATGCTCACGCCTGAGCTTAGCAAAGGCTATGACGCGGGCATCGAACAGCCTTTCTGGGACAACAGAATCAAGGCCTCGGCCACCTACTTCCACAACGACATCAGCAACCTGATCATCTTTGACAGCATGTTCACGCTGCACAACATCGGGCAGGCCCGGACCCAGGGCGGTGAATTCGGCCTCTCCGTTTCGCCGATTCAGGAATTGACACTGTCAGCCAATTACACCTATCTCGACGCCTGGGATCTCTCGAACAACCAGCCGCTGGCGAGACGCCCGCGCAACCAGATGTCCTTCAATGTGATTGGAAAGCCATGTTCTGCGGTTGTGCTGAACTTGGGCGGACTCTGGGTTGCGGACCGGACGGACGGCTTCAATCCCACCCCGATTGAGGATTATTTTGTTATGCGCTTTGCCGCCTCATATAAGGTTAATCCGCATCTGGAAGTCTTCGGCCGGATCGAAAACCTGCTGAACGAATCCTACGAAGAGGTGCGCGGCTTTCCCGCATTGGGCCAGGCGGCCTATGCCGGCTTCAAGCTGACGTATTAAAAAACTGAACCGCTGGCTCCGAAATTCGGCGCGGGCACGTGCAGACCGATAAACACGGATTCGAGAAACGCAGAGAATATCCGCGTCCATCCGTGTTTATCCGCGGTTCCACATGTCTTGTAACCTGGCTCCGAGCAAGAACCAGCAAATGGAGCCATGCTGCCATCAGGAAACTTTTTCGTATTCTTCACGTTCTCGCCACGGATTTTCCTCCAATACCGGGGAAAATTCGAAGCAGTTGAACCACGGACTCCGACATCCGTCGCGAGCGGGTGGACACGGATAAACACGGATTATGGTTGAAGAGCGAAACTGAGACTATTATCTCCTGTGCTTTTGAGGTACTGAATGGGCTCGGTCACGGGCTGTTGGAAAAGCCATACGAAAATGCCCTCGTCGTCGAGCTGGGTTTGCGAGCTATTCCATGTGAGCAACAGCGGCGTTACGATGTCCTCTACAAAACTGTTAAAGTTGGCGAATATGTGCCCGATCTTATCGCTTTCGGGAACGTAGTGGTGGACGCCAAGGTCATTGAGCGCATCACCAACCATGAACTGGGCCAGATGCTCAACTACCTCAAAATCACAGGTCATCCTGTTGGTCTCATCCTCAATTTCCAACGCCCCCGTCTTGAATGGAAGCGTGTGGTGAACACTGCTTCATAAAAACTAAAAAATCCGCGTCCATCCGTGTTTATCCGTGGTTCAATTCAAACCACCGGATCTGATTCCGGCATGGCTGAATCAGGATTGCAGGCAGAAGCGGTTTAGGTGATGATAAACGCCATGAACGTGGCCGAATTGCCCATCCGGATTGACCGCGAGAAGATCGCGGAGTTTTGCCGCGCCCGTGGCATCCGCAAATTGAGCTTGTTCGGTTCGGTGTTGCGAGATGACTTCGACCCGGCGCGAAGCGATGTGGACGTGTTGGCAGAATTGCTGCCCAGTGCGCGGCCCGGCTGGGAGTTCTTCGGGTGGCATGAAGACCTGGCTCCCATCATTGGACGCAAGGTGGACCTGCACACACCCAATAGTTTAAGCCAGTATTTCCGCGATGAAGTGTTGCGGGAAGCAATGACTGTTTATGAGCAGGCATGATCCCAAAATAACGCTACGGCAGGTGGCCGATCATGCGCGGCAGGCTCAGGAACTTTGTGCACAGAATAAGTTGCCTCAAATCCTCGCCGACTGGCAAAAACGGGCGGCGTTTGAGCGCGTCATGGAAGTTCTGGGCAAGCCGTAAAACGACTGCCTGCTGACTTGACGGCTCGATATCCAGCAGTGGATTGGCGCGGCATCGCAGGGATGCGTGACCGGGTCAGCCATGGTTATGATACAATTGATTATGGTCTTTTGTGGCAGGCGGTGGAAACGCGTGTGCCCGGATTGCTCATCACGGTCGAACTGATGCTCAAAGATTTGAAGTAATCAAATCACCGGTTCTGATTCCGGCCCGGGCGGCGGAAGCTTTTTGACCAGGATCTTGTCAATCCGCTGGCGGTCCATGTCGAGAATTTCAAACTGGAAATTTTTCCACTTCACCGTTTCGCCTTCGGCGGGAATGTGCCCGAGTTGCTGCAGCACAAAACCGCCCAGGGTCTGGTAGTCTCCCTCGTCCTCGCCGCTCAATTCCCGGATTCCAAGCGCTGCTTTCGCGTCGTCGGTCTCCATCATGGCATCCACAAGCCAGGTGCCGTCGTCGCGCTTGCGCGCCTGCGGTTTGTTCCGAAGTTCCTTTTCCGGCAATTGTCCCACGATGGCTTCCATCACATCCTTGAGAGTGGCCACGCCCTGGACGGATCCGAATTCATCCACGGCCAGCGCAATGTGGCTCCGCGTTTTCTTGAATTCCTCGATCAACTTCCCGGCGGGCATCGTCGTCGGAACATACAATGGCGCGGTCACCACGCTTTTGAGATCCACATTCCCCGTCAGTGAAATGTTCGCCCAGAGCGATTTCACAGAGACCAGGCCCACCACGTTGTCGCGAGTACCCTGATAAACCGGGAAATGCGAGTGGCCGCTGCCGGCGATCTTGCGCCAGTTGTTTTCGGGCTCGTCGCCGATATTCAGCCAGATGACCTGGGCGCGCGGCGTCATCAGGTCATCGACCGTCTGTTCGTCCAGATTCAGGACGCCTTCCACCATCTCCTTCTCGGATTTCTTGAAAACGCCGGCCGTCAGACCCTGGTCGATCAACACCCGCACCTCTTCTTCCGAAACCGGAGAATGCTCCGCCTTTTTAACACCCATCAATGCCAGCAAAATGTCGCTGCAGGCGTTCAAAAAATTCACGATATAGGAAACGGAGCGCGACATGGCGTCCATCGGGCCGGCCATGAATTTGGCAATGGTCTCCGGGTGATTGAGTGCCAGACGTTTCGGAACCAATTCCCCGATCAGCACCGAAAAGAACGTAATCAGTGCCACAATGATGGCCAGACTGATGTCATGGGCGTAGCGCCCCAAAAACGGCAGGGGCTGAAAAACGGCGCCGAGGGCTTCAGGCAACGCGGACGTACCGATCGCGCCCGCAAGCACGTTGATCAATGTGATGCCCACCTGGACCGTGGAAAGGAAACGTCCCGGCGCATTGGCCAGTTCCGAGGCCAGTTTGGCGCCCGGCTCCCCATCCTCCGCCATGGCCTGGAGACGACTCTTGCGAGAGGCCACCAGCGCCATTTCCGCCATGGCGAACAAGCCGTTGCCCACGAGGAGCACGGCGATGAAAATAATCTCAATGGCTATTTTTGACATGGTTACAAAGTTTTAAGTCTTAAGTTTAAAGTTTTAAGCTTCAGATATTCATCTCGGTTCATTTTCTTAACCCGTGGCTGCTTTTCCAAATCCTATCCACTTTTGCGTATTTTGCGGCTAACAAACCCCCTTGTCTTCCCCCTTTTCAGGGGGATGTTTGTCGGTTTTCTCATCCGCGTTTATCCGTGTCCATCCGTGGTAAAAAATCTCCGTGTTTTCTCTGTGGCCAAACTTTGCGCCCTGGCGTCTTATGCCCTTTGCGTTAATGGTTTTTCAGCGTCCTGAAGCGTATTCCGCACAGGTCTCGACCAATTGGTCAAGCTCCTGTTCGGTGTTGTAAAAATGCGGTGAAACCCTGAAAAGCTCCTCTCCCGCGCGGTTGTGCCGGAGTGAAACAGAAATTTTCTTCTCCTGCAACCGCGACATCAGGCCCTTCCGGTCGCATTGTTTGGGAAAATAAAACGTCAGGATTCCGGAGCACTCATTCTCGGAAATGTCGCGCATGCCATAGAGGTCAAAACCCAGCGCCGTCAGACGTGGAACCAGATAACGCCGCAGTTCCAGAAGCCGCGCTGCCACCGCATTCACCCCGATTTCCAACAGAAATTCCATGGAAGCCTGCATGGCCAGGATGCCGGGGACATTCAAACTGCCCGGCTCATAGCGCCGGGCGCCTTCGTAAAACTCAATGGTGTCCTGGGCGATGAAGTTGGGCGATTGCACGTTCCAGGACCCGAGCAGGGCTGGCCGCAGGCGGCCGAAGTGTTCCTCCTTTACATAAAAAATCCCCGCTCCGAGCGGACCTAACAACCATTTGTGTGAATCCGCGCTGAGAAAATCCACATGCTCCACCGAAAGCGGGAACGCCCCCAGCGTCTGGATGCCGTCCAGGCAGAACAAAACTCCGCGCTCATGCAGCTTTTTCCCAATCCCCTCCGCATCGATCCGGTAGCCGCTGATAAAATTCGCCGTGGCCAGCGCCACCAGCTTTGTTTTCGGTGAAAGCTCTTTGCGCAGCGTTTCCCAGGTGATTTTTCCGGGCTCGCCCGGCTGGAGAAACCGCACCACCACTCCGCGCGCTCTCAGCTTGATCCACGGATAGACATTGGCCGGGTAATCATCCTGATAACAAATCACCTCATCGCCCGCCTGCCAAGACAACCCGTCTGCGACAAGATTCAATCCCAGCGCGGTGGGGCCCAGCAGCGCAATTTCGGAGTCCTTCGCGCCGATCAGGTTTGCCGCAGTCTTGCGCGCCCGCTGCACCCGCATCCAGACCGCCGGACCTTCCTGCTGGTCCTCACAGGCCTGATCCGCAAACCAACGCAGGGCTTCACAAGCCGGTTGAGGTAAGGCCGTGACGCCCGCATGCGCGAAAAAAGCGCGGCTCTTGGCCACCGGAAAAAGTCGGCGGCGCAGCTCTTCGTTGCGAAGCACTTCGGTGAGCGTGTTCATGGCCTGCGGGGAATCAAAGGACGTCCACGGCCAATCCGGCTGTGATGTCTTCCCCCGAATCCACCCGGGATTTGAGCACGGCTGCCGAGGGGGTTTCGGCCCTGAGCCTGGCCACGATGCCGGGCAGGACGGCCAGCACGCGGTCCACTTCCTGCTCCGTATTATACACGCTGAAGGAAAAACGCAGGGCAGTCAGCGCCAGTTCCTTCGGCACGCCCATCGCGCGCAGCACATGCGAAGGCTCAAGCGAGCCCGTCGTGCATGCGGAACCGGCCGAGGCGCAAATTCCATACTGGTCGAGCATGATCAGCAGGGCTTCAGCCTCCACTCCGCTGAAGGAAATGTTAGTGGTGTTGGGCAGGCGCTTTTCCGCATGCCCGTTCCGTTGCGTGCCCGGAATGGACGACAGCACGGCGTTCTCAAACTTGTCCCGCAGCCCGCGCACCCGCGTGTCTTCGTCACTCATGTTTTCCCGGGCCTCGTCCGCCGCCTGACCCAACCCCACAATCGACGCCACATTTTCCGTGCCGCCGCGCTTGCCCTTCTCCTGATGCCCGCCCAGCAGCATCGGCACAAACTTGGCCCGGCGCCGCACATAAAGCACGCCCACGCCCTTCGGCGCATGAAGCTTGTGTCCCGAGACGGATAGAAAATCAATTTTCAGATCGTTGAGCCGGATCGGAATTTTTCCCACAGCCTGCACCGCATCTGTATGGAACAGTACGCCGCGCGCGCGGCAAAGTTCTCCGATCTCCTCCACTGGAAACAACACGCCGGTTTCATTGTTCGCCCACATGAGCGAAACAATCGCGGTGTCGGGACGCAACGCCTCCTCCACCTGCCGCGCCTGCAACGTGCCGTCCGCCGCCACCGGTAAAATGGTGACGCCGTAGCCCAGGCGTTCCAAGTGCTCGGCTTGGTTTTTCACCGCCGAATGTTCGGTGGCGCTGGTAATGACATGCCGGTGCCCGGTGGTCTGGAGTGCGGAAAGGATCGCGGTGTTGTCCGACTCCGTCCCGCAGCTTGTAAAAATCACTTCCCTGGCATCGCAGCCCAGCAACGCGGCGGTCTGTTCGCGGGCCCGCTGCACCGCATCATTCACCTCGCGCCCGATTTGGTATGCGCTGGAGGGATTGCCGTAGTACTGCGTCAGATATGGCACCATGGCCTCGAAGACCGAAGGGCTGATCTGCGTCGTGGCATTGTTGTCAAAATAGATGGTTTTCCGCTTTGTCATGATTTCACTCTCCACCCGCGGGGCCTTTCGGTTCGCAGGTTGAAGGGATAGGATATCAGATCAGTCGCTTAACTCAACATTCCAATAAGCAACATCAAGGAAGTGCTTCCAGGAATCATGCGGGACCGTGGAGATCTGGATGTTGATGAAAGTCCGGAGCTTGGGCTTCTTGGGCTTGCGTAACAAAACCATGCTCGCCTCATGGGGCAAACGGTTGCCTTTCCGGGTGTTGCAGGGAACACAGGAGGCCACCACATTCTCCCAAGTCGTCCGCCCGCCGCGGTCGCGCGGCATGACGTGGTCGATGTTCAAGTCTTTGCGTTCAAACGGCTTGGCGCAATACTGGCAGGTAAAACTGTCCCGCTCGAAAATGTTATTGCGGGTCAACTTCACCTCTTTGCGCGGCAGGCGGTCAAACATGAGAAGCACAATAATCTGCGGGACGCGGATCCTGAAATTCACGCTGCGCAGGCATTCCTCGTCATGGGATTGCTGGGAAAAATCGCTCCATTCGGAAAAATCCAGGGTCAAATATTCGCCATTGGACGCATTAACCACTTGGGCATGCCCCAGATACAGCAGGGAAAAAGCCCGCCGCACTGTGCAAACACTCACAGCCTGCCAAAGCCTGTTTAACACTAAAACAGGGCGATTTAAGATCGTATCCACCTGGTTGCCTCGGTAAAAAAGGACGCAAATTGCTACCACAAGTCGCTTTCGGGGTCAACTTAGGAAGAAAATCAGGCCGAATCGCCAAAAAGCTAAATTTTTTTTAGTGAGTAACTTAGCTGAATAGAGATTGCGTTTTTACTCATAAATATGTTAAATGCCTCCCATGACTCGGTTCCTCTTAGCCGTATTCTTGCTTTTGATGTCCGGTTTGGCCTCACAGGTCCTTTCCGAAACCTCGCCACAGGATCAATACCTGCAAATCTACCTTCTGATTCAAGAGGCTGAAAAACTGGAACTTGCAGGCCAAAAGGCCTCCGCTCGCGAACGCTACACCGTCAGCCAGGATCGCCTGGAGAAACTCCCGAAAGACTGGGAACCGACCATCGTCAATTACCGCATCCGTTATTGCAAAGATAAAATTGAAAAGCTGGCCGATGCCAAGGATGAAAATCCCAGCGACAACGTCCCGCCCATTCCGCCCGATCTGGGAACGACTCCGCCTGCCCAACCCGCTCCCGCCCCTGCTCAACCGGCGCCTGCGGCCTTGGCGCCCACAATTGAGACCCCTTCTTCCACCAATCCTTCCAATGCATCGGATGACCCGGCCGTCCTGAAAAAACGCATCAACGATCTGGAAAGCCAACTCAGCGACACGAAAGAACGACTTGAACAGGCTCAACTCGAGGCAGCCACTCTCCGCACCAAGGTGACCGAATTGGAAGCCGCCGTGAAGAGCGCCCGCGAAGGCACCCCGGATGAAAAAGTCACCGCCCTGATGGAAGAAAACAGGCAGTTGAAGGAAAAACTTGTTTCCGCTGAAACGCTGGCTTCCAACCTGCAGAACGGCAGTTCGCCAGAGTCGCTGACCACCATGCAGGAGCAGTTGAAAAAGATCCAGGACCAGCTTGAACTTGCGAAGCAGGAAAACACGGCGCTTCGCCAGACCAGCGACGAATATAAGAAAAAGATGGAAGAGGCGCAGAAGAATCTGGACGATGCCAACGCCAAGCTGGCCGCCATTCCAAAAGATAATCCGCTGCAGAAGGAAAATAGCGTCCTCCGCGATATCCTGAAACGCGAAATGGCCGAACAGACCCGCCGCGAAGTGGCCAAACGCATCGCCATGGAAGAGCTCGAAGGCCTGGCCATTGATTCGGAGAAACTCAAAACCCAGATCACCCTGCTCGGCTCACCGCTTATTCAACTCTCGCCCGAAGAAAAGGATCTGTTGAAAGAACCCGCCGCCGTAGCCCTCGAAACCGACAACAGCGGCAATTTTTCGATGAAAAAGGATGATCTCGGCGCAACGGACTATTCCACGCGCCCGAAAGTCCCGCCGGAGCTGAAGGACACCGCCAAGGAAGCCAACGATCTCTTCGCACAACAAAAATTTGATGATGCCGCGGCCAAATATCAGTCGATTTTGAATGCCTATCCCGATTCGCTGTATGCCCTGTCCAACCTGGGTGTGGTGCGTTTCCAACAGGGCAAATACGCGCTGGCAGAAGAATTTCTCCGCAAAGCGGTGAAACAGGCCCCGCAGGACGCCTTTTCGCATTCGATCCTGGGAATCGCCCTGTACCAACAGGGCAAATACGACGACGCCGTGCAAATCCTGACCCGCGCCGTGGCCTTGGAACCGAACGATCCCAAGACGCACAATTACCTGGGCATTTCGGCCTCGCAAAAGGGCTGGCAGGAAGCCGCGGAACAGGAATGCCGCAAGGCGATTGAATTGGATCCCCAATATGGCGACGCCCATTTCAACCTGGCTGTAATCTATTCGACCCAACGCCCGCCCTCCCGCGAGCTCGCCCGCCGCCATTACGAACGGGCTCTGGAACTCGGCGTTCCGCGCGACCCGCAATTGGAGAAACTGGTTTACTCCAAGGAAAAACCCGAAAAGCCCTGACAAGGGGAACAAACTATTGTTTACCCACGCGTCGGCGTCCTTTGTTTGAAAGATCCCCCTGATAAGGGGGAAGAAAAGGGGGTTTGTGTTCTCCGCAAGCAACACATTCCTCGCGCCAAGATCGCAAAGAAACGCCACGTGATGCAAAAACCACGTTTTCACACGAAGACGCTAAGAGATATCCGCGAGAGTCCGGCAGTTAAGAACCAAGAACAGTTTCCCTCTGTGGCTGTGTGGCTCCGTGAGAGAACCCGCCTTGCCTGGCGGGCTTTGCGATCTTGGCGCAAAACGGATTTCAGGATCTGTTCATGATTCAATCTTGCAACTGAACACTCGCTTGCAGCGCCGCAGGTCGTGACGGCCCTACTTCGGCGCAGGTGCGGGCGGAGCGTCCTGCCAGGTATCCGTCCGGAAGGGGGAAGCAGGCAGACCTTCCTTGTTGTACAGATCAACAGGCGGGGAATTTGCCCAACCGTAACGGACAGCCACCGGCGCGGGAACTTGATCGCTCGTTACGACCACTTTGTCGCCATCAATCTCGGCCCTGGCCCAAAGCCAATTCTTGTCATCCCCGGCAATCGCAAAGCCGGTCAATTCAGCCGGTATCTTTTGGCTCCAGGGAGGCCCGCCAATTTTCAGGCCACCGCCGACATTCGTGAAACTGATGATGATCTTGTTGCCCTCAACCTTCATGGAATCGTAGATCGGGCCTGAATAAACCAGGTCCTGCCCATACGCAATATGCCTGGCCGCGAGCGCAAGGCGAAGGCCGACATCAAGTTTGTCCTTCGGATGAATGTCGGTTGTGTTTCCGATGTCGATGGTGACGGCCATGCCGGTATTGGGCAGAGCCAGTGTCTTGGTCTGCGCTTCACGCAGCCAGGGCCATGTCCCTTCGCAAGGCAGCTTGGCCGGCGCCGTGAAATTTGCCAGTTGCACAAAGAGAAAGGGAAACTCGCCCTGGCTCCATTTCTCGCGCCAGTCGTTGATCATCCGCGGGAAAAGAATGGCGTATTCTTCGCCGCTCTGCTTGCTTCCCGCGTTGGCTTCGCCCTGGTACCAAATGGCGCCCTTGATTGCGTAGGGCACGAGAGGGGCGATCATGGCGTTGTATAGGTTGGTAGGCCCATACGCCCCGCCACCCGGGGCGACCGGCGGCTTCGGCGCCGGGCGTGAAGCAGCCGGCTTTGGCGGCTCTGGCTTGCTGTTGGCAGCGGCTTCAGCGGATTGTTTGGCCCAGGCCTCCATCTGAAGCTTCAGCGGATCGCCCACTTCCTGGTCCCACAATTTTTTCGCCTCCTCATATTCGGCCGCCTGCTTTAAAAAATCAGAGTACGCCTGCGGGAAGTTGACGGCATTTTTTTGGCAAGCTTCCACGTAATGCGCAAGCACGGCATCTTTTTGCAATCCATCCAAACTCGTCCAGGACTGTGCGGGAGTCCCGCCCCAGGATGTGCTGATCAAGCCGACGGGACGCCCGATTGAATGCTGGATCTCACGGCCAAAAAAGTAGGCAACGGCCGAAAAACCCTGCCAACTGCCATCCTTGGCCACGGTCTCCGGCGTACAAACCTGCCACTTGCCCAACAAACTGTCCGCGGGAACAGGACCGATATCCTTTTGTGGAGTCGCGTAGAAGGCCTTGGGTACGGTGAAAAGCCGCAGTTGCGGTTCATCGGCTTTGGCGATGACATCAGGCTGTCCAAGATGAGCCAGGCCGAATTCCATGTTGGACTGGCCGGAAGCGATCCAAACATCGCCAACAAGAACATCCTGAAAAGTCAGGGTATTGGCACCCGCAATCGTCAGAACCTGCGGCGCCGCCACTGTCCCGTTCGCAGGCAACGGCGCGAGATCGACACGCCAGTCGCCGTTGGCGTCGGCGGTGGCCGTTGCCGTCTGCGCGCCCAACGTGACTTTTACGTTTTCCCCCGGCGCAGCCCAACCCCAGACCGGAATTTTGGCTTCCTGCTGGAGCACCATGTGGTCCCCAAAGATCGCCGGCATTTTGACTTCCGCGGTTGTCGGCTGAAGATTCGCAAATAAAAAGACACTGCTGATTGATAAGAAAAGTTTGATAAAACGGGAGATCATATTTTTTGCGGGTGATTGTTGTAAAAGTTACATCTACGCCGCCGCAAATGTCATCTGAAAAAGCGTGCCCTGGCCGAGCTTCGATTTGACCGAAATCCTGCCCTGATGGTTTTCCACGGTCTTGTACACCAGCGCCAGCCCCAGACCCGTGCCGCCTTTTTTATGGCTGAGAAAAGGCTGGAACAATTCCTCCTGTCGTTTCCGGCTCATTCCCTCGCCCGTGTCGCGGACCCCCACCCCCACCATCCGCTGTTTGCCGGACCGGACATAGCGCGCGGACAACGTCAAAATGCCGCCCTCCGGCATTGCCTGGCATGCGTTGAGAACCAAATTCAGGATCGCCTGCTCCAATTGCGCGCGATCACCCCGGATGCGCAACGGCCCGGACGACATCTGCATTTTTATCTCGATCCTGCGTTCAGCCAATGTGTGGCGGATCAGGAGTGCGACATCCGCCAACAAACTTGTGGCGTCAATTTCCTCCATAGACGGCTCCGAAGACCTCGCAAACGTAAGAACCTGGTCCAGAATGCGGTTCATTTGTTTCATTTTGGTTTCAATCAAGGCCGCATCACGCGCGAGGCCTCCCTCCAGCTTCATCTCGCTCAGCATGGAATGAAACAGCATCTGCACAACGGTCAACGGATTCCGGATTTCATGGGCGATCTCCGCAGCCAGCCAGCCCAGCGCCGATAGCCGTTCCGAGGCGCGCAGGTCTTCCTCGACCTGCACCACACGCTCAAGCAAGCGGACCTTGGCAATGGCCACGGCAGACAATCCCGCCATGGCGCTCAAGAGCCGGATTTCCTCGTTGGAAAAACGGTGCAGTTGCTCGGTATAAACAGAAAGGACCCCAAGCGAGCGGCCCTCAAAAATCAGCGGAACCGAAAGCAGCGAGAACAGCCGTTCGCGCCGCGCCAGTTCCATGTGCTGAAAGCGCTCGTGCGCCTGCACGTTCAAAACCGTCAGGGGTTTCTGGCGCTTGACGACCACGCCTAACAATGATTCCGAAACCAGCAGGTTGGGCTTTCTGACGTAGGCCTTTGAAGCGCCTTCCCAGGCTTTCAAAACAAGTTCTTCCCCGTTTTCCGAAAGCAACATCAGCGAACACAGCCTGGCTTTCATCAGGCGGCAGGCATCCCTGGCAATGCTCTGGAGAACACTTTCCGGATGCTCCTCCGAAATGATGACCTGGCCCATGTCGACCAGGGTCTCCAGTTGCTCGCCCTTGACGCGGAGCTGGTTGATTTCCCAGGCCATGCGGATCCAGTCAGATGCGTCCCTTGCGAGCTGGAGCAACAGCTTCTCATGCTCCTGCGTAAAGGCGTCCCGACGTGTACTATCGACGTTGAGAATCCCGATCACCTGCCCCTTGAGATCCAGAGGGACGGCCAGCTCGGACTGGATCTTGGAATCCAATTCGACGTAACGCTTTTCCTCATGTACATTGCCCGTCCGATACGGCAGCCCCGTGCTGGCCACCCAGCCGGTAATACCCTCTCCAATCCGCAATTTGGTGCGCTTTGCCATGGCGCTCAGTCCAACGGATGCCTCGATGTCCAGGGAACCGGTATTTGGATTCAACAGCATGAGTGAACCCCGGTCGGCTGAGACCAGTTTGACCGACATATCCAGCACCCGGCACAGCAGATTTTGCGGGTTAAGCAAAACTTCCAAATTCTTGTTGGGAAGCGCATTTTTCATGTTTGCGACCCGATTCCTTATTCCTCGGTCCAAAGGGCCCGTTTCACCGCCCGGAGGACATTTCGCTGCTGTTCCACGTCAATCAATTTCCGTCCGACCACATCGGTCAGGTAAAACGCATCCAGCGCGGCGCCTTTCTCCGTTGTGATCCGGGCGTTTGCAATGGAAACATGATTGTCCGCCAGCGCCTTCGATACCATGTACAACAATCCAATCCGGTCGGGCGCCACCAGATGCAGGAGCGTATATTGATCCGAGCTCTCATTGTCCATCCAGGCCGCGATCCGGACGATCTCTTCGTCAAACAGGTAGTTCCTTCCACTGCCGCGCGTCCGAACAATTTCCCGCCCGATGTCATAATCGGAATCCGACAAAGCGCTGGAGAGAGCATCCCGGAACATCCTCCGGTCATAATCATGGCTTACGGCCTCATGCTGCTCCGTGCAAACACGGAAGCGGTCGATCACGATGTGATCCTCCCTCGTCCAGATATCAGCGCTGAGAATGTTCAAGCCCGCCATCGAAAAGGCCCCGGCAATGGTCGAAAAAAGCCTGTCCCGGTCCCAGGTCACAATGGTCGTTTCCGAATGCGCTTCGGCCACACGGTCGCGCCAACTAATGACAGGCCGCAGGGGATCATTGTCCTCGCGCAGTTGTTGCAGGAAAAATTCGTGGACCAGCTTCAAATCCTCGACCACCCGCTGTTCTTCCGCCTCATTGAGATAACTCTCCGGCAGCGAAGAGAAATGGGCCTCGCATTCACCCGCATCGACTTCACCCTGCAGTTGCTTCAGCACCTGTCCGCGCAGAAGCTTCCGCTGCCGTTCCGCCTTGCGCAGGAATTCGTCCTCGCCCTGCAACATGTCCCGCGTCCGGCGGTACAACTGCCACACCAGCCCCTCTTTCCAGCCCGACCATGTGGAATCTCCAAGCCCCTGGACATCCGCAAACGTCACCAGCATCAACATATCAAGCCGCTGCGCGTCCTGAACAAGGCGCGCAAATGATCGGATGGTCTGCGGGTCATCCAGATTCCGGCGTAACGCAAATTCCGTCAGGGTCATGTGATGGTCCACCAAAAAACTGATGAGCTGCAGCCGGCGGCCTTCCATCTTCATGCGCTTCGCGAAGCGGACCGCATACTGGGCGCTGACTTGGTGGTGGTCGCGCGAGTTGGCAGCTTTTCCCGTGTCGTGCAATATCAGAGCCAGATACAAAATGCCGGGATGCTCGCATTCCAGCAGCAGTTGCCGGTATTTCACATAAGGCTCGCGCTCCTCCTGCAACACCATGTCCAATTGCTCGATGCAGCGGAGCGTGTGCTCATCGGCCGTGTAGCGGTGGTAAAATTCATGCTGCACCAGGCAGTCCAGCGGGCCGAATTCCGGGATTAATTTGCCCAAAACCCCGCACTCATGCATGGCGCGCAGGATGCGTCCAACCTCCCCCTTGCGCCGGACGATGCTCGTCAGCATTTCGCGCACCTCGGGCAGCCAGAGAAAGCGCCGGTTCACCACGCCCAGCTTGCGCCGGATCGTGCTTTCCAGGTCGGAGCTGAGGCGCGCGCGCCGCTGCTGCATGATTTGAAACACCTGCACCATGCGCAGCGGGTCTTCCGAGAAAACATTGCCGGATGCGGCGCGAAGCTCCCCGTGGGAAAGAACAAAACCGTTGATCACTTCCTCCCGTTTCATCCGTTTCGGGAGCATGCCCCAGAATAACGAGGGTTTTTTCTCCTGCCGTCCGGCAAGCCGCCGGGCCAGTGAGTCAGCGACCAGATAAATGTCGCGGCTGTGATGATAGTAATCCCGCATCAGCGCCTCCGTGCGGCGCAGGATTGTTTTTTGCGGATACTTGAGGCTGTCCGCCACTTCACCCTGCAAGCGCAGGGTCAGCGTGTCCCCCCCACGTTGTTGGAGATAATGAAGCGCGTTCCGGATTCGCAACAGAAAATCATAACCCAGATCGATGTCCTTCCGCTCGCTGGGGGTCAGCAACCCCTCCGCCTGCAGCCCAACCGTGGAATCAATGCCCCGCAACGCCTTTGAAAGCCAGATCAGGTTCTGGTAATCCCTCAGGCTGCCGCACCCGTTCTTGACGTTCGGCTCCTGCAAAAACACCGTGTTGCCGTATTTTTCATGCCGTTTGGCCTGGTCCTCCAGACGCCAAAGCGCATATTCCTGCTCCCGGCCTTTCACACAAACCCGGTCGAAACGGCGTAAAAATTCGGCAAATAAATCCTCCGGCCCGGCCAGTAATGTCGCTTCCAAATACGCCGTCCGCGTCTGCAAATCCTCGCGCCCCTGCTGGATGGCCTCGTCGATCGTGCGGCTGGCATGCCCGACCTTCATCCCGATGTCCCACAACAAGTAAAGCACCTGTTGGATGGTGTCCTCGATGAAGCGCTTTTGAATCCCGTCCGAACCCGCGCACTCATATAAAAAAAGCACGTCAATGTCGCTGTAAGGAGCCAACTGGCCGCGCCCGAACCCGCCCGTCGCCACCATGTCCAGCCGCACTTCTCCCCGCTTCACGCTGTGCGATTTCTCCGCGTTTTCCAACGCCGCATTAAAGATGTGCCGCAACACCACGCTGAATAAATTGGATCGCTTCTGTGCGCTCTCCAACCCGCTGTCTCCGGCTTTATGCGCCAGTTGGATCCGGTGTTCCTCGATCCTGAAAAAATTCCTGTAAAGATCCAGCAAATCGGTCGGGTTGCGCTCTGCTAGATTCAACAGTTTGCGCTCGGCATGCTTCAGCACCTTGTCCAAATGTCCGCCCATAAAAGATATGTGTAAAATCAAGAGTAGCCGCCGGACCGGATCGAATCAACCGGCAATCTGAGCTTCCATTCAAGTTTTCCCGCCTTCGTGTGGAATCCTGGGGTAGATCAGGATTGGGAGCAAGAGATGGAGTTTGAGTAGGAGTTGCGCCCTTTTTCTTAATTCATAATTCCGCATTCCTAATTCTGAGTTCTGCATTCATCATTTCCGGCTTGTTCCCAAACTCCAGCGCCGGATAATCCCTTCATGCCGAAATTGGGCGTCAATATCGATCATGTGGCCACTCTCCGCCAGGCCCGCTACCGTGGAGCGGGCGCCGGACACCCATTGGCCGAACCCTCCCCCTTGCAGGCCGCCCTGGCCGCTCTGGAAGCCGGCGCTTATTCAATAACAGTTCACTTGCGTGAAGACAGGCGCCACATCCAGGAGCAGGATGTTCTGGATCTCAAAAAATCCATCCGCGCCCCGCTCAATCTCGAAATGGCGGTCAGCGAAGCCATGTCCGAATTTGCCATCAAACTCAAACCCGCCGATGTCTGTCTGGTCCCTGAAAACCGCCGGGAAGTCACGACCGAGGGCGGTTTGAATGTGCGGGAACGGTTTGAAGCCGTGAAAGACACCGCCCATCAACTTGGCAAAGCCGGCATCACCGTCAGCCTTTTCATCGATCCCGAACTGGAACAGGTGCGCGCCTCGGGAAAAACCGGAGCGCCCTGCGTCGAACTCCACACCGGCGCTTATTCCAATGCCCTGGACAGCTCCGGCAAAAGCCGGGAACTGCAGCGTCTCAAAGAGGCTGCCGAATTGGCCCACAGCCTCGGCCTGCAGGTCAACGCCGGCCACGGGCTGAACTACAACAATCTCGCCTCTTTCCTGGCCACCCCCCACCTTGACACCCTTAACATCGGCCACGCCATTGTTTCGCGGGCCATTTTCACCGGAATGAACCAGGCGGTGCGCGACATGCTCGCCCTCTTGCGGAAACAACCTTCATGAACAGCTCAATTCTGGGCACGGGATTGGACCTCGTGGAATGCGAGCGCATCCGCCTCTCCATTGAAAAATTCGGGGACCGCTTTCTCAACAGGATTTTCCTCCCAGCGGAGCAGGCGTACGCCGGGCGGCACAAATTTCCCCACCGACATCTCGCCGCCCGGTTTGCCGCCAAGGAAGCCGCGAGCAAGGCATTCGGGACCGGCATCGGGGAACAACTTGGCTGGAAAGACATTGAAATCCGGAACAAGGAGAGCGGCGAGCCCTACCTGGTCTTGCATAACAAGGGGTTGGAACTTTTAAATGCGCGCGGCGGCGCGGGCCTGCTCGTCAGCCTGACTCATACCGACCATTATGCGGCCGCCAGCGCCATCCTGCTCTCAAAGGACCCGTAAAAATCATGAAAGTCGTTTCCGCATCCATCATGCAATCCTGGGAAAAGAGGGCTTTTTCAGCGGGGGCCACCACCGAAAACCTGATGGAAATCGCCATCAACGGCTGCTTTGAATACATCACCCGCCGTTTTCCAACACCGGGCCGCGCCCTGTTCCTCTGCGGCAAGGGGCACAATGGGAACGACGGCCTCTGGCTCGCCCACCGGATGCAGGCGGGCGGCTGGCAAGTCGGGATTCTTCTTTCGGAAGCGCCTGAAATGCGCAAAGCCGTTGACTCCGACGCAGTCCGGAAAATGCAGTCATCGGCAAAAACGGAAATCGGGGCGCATGACCCCTGGCTGGAAAACACCGAACCGGCTCTGGTATTTGATTGCCTGATCGGGGCCGGAGCCGCCGGCCAACCCGAAGGTGTTAGTAAAAAAATCCTCGAATGGTGGGCGGCCGCCCGCAGGAACTGGCACGTCACAATCAGCATGGACAATCCTTCCGGCCTGAATCCGGACACCGGGGAAGCGGCCTCCTGCGCCTTCCAAGCGGATTTCACTTTTGCCATCGGAGCCGTCAAAAAGGGCTGCCTCGAAAAGGACGGACCTCAAACCTCCGGACGCCTGGTTCCCATACCCCTTCCGCTCCCCCAACAGGACTCGGAAACGTTGCCTGATTTTTTTGACCTGGTTTCGGCGCGCGCAATGGCCGTCGGGCTTTCCGCCACAACGCATAAATACCGCCGCGGTTCCGTTTCCATTTTTGCCGGCAGCCCGGGGTTTGCGGGCGCCGCCGTGCTGGCGTCGCGCGCGGCGTTGCGCGCCGGGGCCGGCATCGTCCGGCTGTTCTCCCACCCCGAATGCTACAACCAACTCGCCCTGGCCACGCCGGAAATCATGGTCCGGTCCTGGGATGAAAAGTTGCCGCCCGAATCCTCGGCATCTTCCGGCGCGTGGGTGATCGGCCCCGGTTTCGGGACGGATGCCAGGGCCTCGGCCAAACTCAAACTCCTGCTGAAGTTCGCGCCTTGCCCCCTTGTTCTGGATGCGGATGCTCTGGCTCTGCTTGCGAAGCAGCCGCAACTTTTGTCCCTGCCGGGAGTTCCCTTGATTCTGACGCCGCATGAAGGGGAATTTGCCCGGCTGGCATGCCGGGAAATCACAGACCGACAGGCGGAATCCTCCGCCTGGGCGCAACAAAACAAACAAGCCACGCTGCTTCTGAAAGGCCCTAACACTTTGATCTCGCAGTCCGGCAGGATGCCCTCTTTTAACGGCAGTGGCCATCCGGGCATGGCGACGGCCGGTTCGGGGGATGTGCTTTCCGGCATGGTTGGAAGCCTCCTGTCCCAGGGATACAGCCCCTTCGACGCCGCCCGCCTCGGCGCATATTGGCACGGGCTGGCCGCTGAAAGCGCCCTGCTCCGCCAGACGGAACAGACATTCAGCGCAGGGGATTTGATCGAACATCTGGGTGCCGCGTGGCGTGACATTCGGCCCTATTAGGCCTTATTGACTCCAGTTTGCAAAAATTGCTATAATGCCATCGCATGCCCTTTACCAAGCACAAGATTCATCACTTCATACTCCAGTGCGCGGATGGCGCCGTGGCTTGCATCGCATTCATTCTGGCCTTTTACCTCCGCAGCAGCATCGGCCCAACCGTCAGCCCGGTGAATCTTCAGGACATCGGCACCTTGAGTGATTATGTCTATTGGCTTCCGTCCATCGCATTCCTGGCGCCGCTGATTTTGACCCGGCTTGGCTTTTATAACCTGGGCGTCAACCAACATAAGGGCCTGGTTCTGAATATCTGCCTTCAAGCCTCCATCCTGTTGTTTCTGCTCCTGGTCGTGCTTCTCTTCATCTTTAAAGACCAGCAAAGCCGCCTGGTCTTCCTGATCTTTGTGCCGATTTGCACCCTTTTCCTGTTCCTGCGCCAGGTTTTATATCTCGCGGAGCGCCGCTTGTCTTACCGCCGAAAAGAACGCCGCAAAAACATCCTCCGGGTGACCGACCAAACGGGTTCCACCGGATGGTGGAAGGACCTGGCAAATCATCCCGAGTTTGGGCTGCACCCGGCCGGGGAAGTCAACCTCACGAACACCTCAAAGGAAAAATTCATCCAGATCCTCCACGATGAAGCCATCGAGTTTGTGATTCTTGACGTCAAATACAGTTCTTTTGAAAAGGTGGTGGAGACGGTGAAGGCATGCGAAAATGAGGGTATTGAAATCTGGCTCGCCACCGGCCTGTTCGACACAAGGGTCGCCCACGCCAAAGTGGGGTATTTTCTCGATCGTCCGGTCCTGATTTTCAGTTCGACCCCGGACAATTCCTGGGAAATTCTCTGCAAGGAACTGCTGGATCGGGCGGGCGCCCTGGCGTTGCTGCTGGTTTTTTTCATGCCCATGCTTCTCATCGCCGCAATCATCAAATCGTCCGGAAAAGGCCCGGTTCTTTTCCGCCAACAACGCAGCGGGCATTACGGGAAAGCCTTTGAGATGTACAAATTCCGTTCCATGGTCACAAATGCCGAACAACTCCAGGATGAACTCCAGCGCCTCAACGAAATGAGCGGCCCCGTTTTCAAAGTCAGCAAGGATCCCCGCATCACCCCGTTTGGGGCCTGGCTGCGCAAAACGAGCCTCGACGAATTGCCCCAGCTCTTCAATGTCCTGAAAGGCGAAATGAGCCTGGTCGGCCCGCGTCCGCTACCCATCTATGAGACAAAAGCCATTTCTGAAAATGCCCAGCGTCGGCGCCTCAGTGTAAAACCCGGGCTGACCTGCCTCTGGCAAATCCGCGGGCGCAATCATGTCACCAACTTTGAGGATTGGGTCGGCATGGACCTCGAATACATCGACAACTGGTCCATCTGGCTGGATTTCCAGATCCTGCTCATGACCATTCCGGCCGTGCTGTTTTCCCGTGGCGCAAAATAAACCCGGCTTAATCAGACGGCACACATACAATTGAATTTTTTACCACCAAGACACAAAGACACCAAGGATGCGGGCTGTCTAATTGCAATTCATGGATCACTACTTGTTTCGCCAGACTTTTCCCTCTTGGCGCCTTGGTGGTTCAACTGGGTTGTTTTGAGTAAAAATCCGTGAGCGCCGAAACCCGATTCCTTCTCGACCAACCGCCATCGGAATGGCAACTCTCTGACGCCGCAGGATACCGCCGCAACCAGCTCATTGAATGGGTTTTCGCCAAACGCGCGAAGACCTTTGGCGAAATGAGCAATCTGCCCGCCGCCATGCGCGACGAGTTGGGCAAACAATACCACCTGCAACCCCTCGAACTTGCGCGCATCCAGGGATCGGGCGACACCACCCGCAAGTTCCTGTTCCGTCTTTCTCAAGGCGACTACATTGAAAGCGTCCTCATCCCCGCTTCTCCCGCCTTGTACGGAGGACGATCCGACCGCTTCACGCTTTGCGTCTCCACCCAGGTCGGCTGCGCCTACGGATGCAAATTTTGCGCCAGCGGGCTGGAGGGTTGGAAGCGCAACCTCAGTCCGGGAGAAATCGCGGCCCAGATCATGGAAGCAGAACGGGCGGGCGGACGTAAAATCAACAACCTGGTCTTCATGGGGATGGGAGAGCCCCTCGCCAACTATAACAACTTGATGACGGCTATTGAAATCATCAATGCGCCGTGGGGCCTCAACATCGGCGCCCGCCATATCACCATCTCCACCAGCGGCCTCGCCCCCCGCATCCGCGATCTCGCGGAACAGCCCCGGCAATTGCGCCTCGCCATTTCACTGCACGGCGCCACCAACGAGGTCCGCAATAAAATCATGCCGGTCAATAAAAAATACCCCCTGGAAACGCTGCTCGACGCCTGCGCCTGGTTCCAGGAACGGAAAAATAAAATGATCACCTTCGAATACATCCTGATCGAAGGCGTCAACGACTCCCTCGAACAGGCCTCCTTGCTGGCCAAACACGCCAAACGCCTTCACGCCAAAATCAACCTCATTCCCTACAATACGGTGGAAGGACTCGAGTGGCGCCGCCCGTCGGACCTTGTGGTACGGGCGTTCGCGGCGGCCGTCAAGCAGGGAGGCGCTTCCGCCACCGTGCGCTTGGAAAAGGGCCACGATATCGACGCCGCCTGCGGCCAACTCCGCCTCAAGGAACTCCGGAACGCGGCTTAAGGAATGCCATTTCGCAGCAGACGCCGAGCGCCCATGTTTTCGATCCACACAGATTTGAGTGGCCAAATTTTTGGAATTCGTATAGTGGTAACCATGATGAAAAGCACCTTTTACTACTGCCGCTGGATCCCCGTTGCCCTGTCCTTGGTCGCGCTCGGCTGCGCCAGCAACAAAAATGACGCCACCGAAGTCCCGTTGCCGACTCCCTCCCAATCGGAAGCTCCCGCTGCCAACACCACTTCCGCGCCCGCCGCAACGCCCGCAAGCACCGCATCCACGGCGTCTGCCACACCCACCGCATCGGGCAAGACTTATACGGTCAAGTCGGGGGATTCGCTCTGGAAGATCGCCCACAAGAACCATGTGCATGTCGAGGACATCAAGAAATTGAATAACTTGACTTCCGATGCCCTCAAGCCGGGCCAGGTTTTGCAGATGCCCTGATTTAGCCGGATAATGGCAAAATCAGATGTGGGGTTGGGACTGTCTCAACCCAAATAACAGATTCAGAGCAAACGAATGTCGTGGCGTAAGGTTTCATCTTGCATGTGCCTTGGAATGGCCGCGGCATGGCTGGCTTCCTGCGCCGGTAATTCACGCAACGTCAGCGAGGTGCCGCCCCCCGCATCGTCGGGAAACTCTCCGGCCGCCACGGAAAATCCCCTCGACCGCCCTCCACCGGAAGGCCCGCCGCCCTCCGGCGTCGCCGCCTCAAACTCGCGTCCTGTAATTTATGACTATCCGGGGCCGACACAAAAAATTGAACCCCAGAAGCCTCATGCGGCGGCGGCGATCTCTACAGCCCCGGCCCCCGCTTCCGAAGCACCTGTGACATCCGGAAAAACCTATGCCGTGCAGACCGGTGATACGCTGTGGAAAATCTCTAACAAGAACGGCGTGACTGTACAGGCCCTGAAACAAGCCAATGGCTTGACAAGCGATACGATCAAGCCTGGCCAGGTGCTGCAGATCCCGTAAAAGCCGGCCACAGAACACAGGTTCTCGCGCGTACGCCCTGTTTCTTTTGAGGGTTGCAATCTCACTCTACAATGCGACATTTATGTAGTGAATGTGCAGGATCTATCCAAAAGGGGTTCGCTCGGCGAACAGGGGCAAGGGGGGGGGATTCATGACTGGAAGGAAATCGTCCAGAAGTATCAAACCCCCTCCATTGGCCGCAGTACATGGCAGATTGTGAACACGATTGTGCCCTATGTCCTGCTGTGGGGCCTCATGTATTTCTGTCTGGCTGTTTCCTACTGGCTGGTCGTCCCGCTGGCAATTCTCGCCGGAGGATTTCTGGTGCGGACATTCATCATTTTCCACGACTGCACACATGGTTCCTATTTCAAATCACGCATGGCCAACGACATCCTTGGGTTCTTTACAGGGGTCATCACTTTCACACCCTATCACCATTGGCGCTGGCAACATTCCATCCACCATTCAACCGCCGGTGATCTGGACAAACGCGGCATGGGAGACATCTGGACCCTGACCGTGCAGGAATATTTGGAGTCATCTCGCGCCAGACGCTTTGCCTACCGGCTGGCCCGCAATCCATTCGTTCTTTTTGTTGTGGCGCCGATGATTCTGTTTCTTGTCCTGAATCGCATTCCATCACCCGAGGCCAAAAACCGCGAGCGCGTCTGGACACATGCCACAAGCCTGGGCATTGTCATGATGGCCCTGCTCCTGATCTCGGTCTTTGGGCTCAAGGCCTATCTGATCATTCAATTGACCATCCTCCTCGTAGGCAGTGCATCCGGGGTGTGGCTTTTCTATGTACAACACCAGTTCGAAGACGTTTCCTGGGAAAGGCATGAAAATTGGGATTTCTCACAGGCCGCCCTTCAGGGCAGCTCCTTCTACAAACTCCCAAAAATTTTGCAGTGGTTTTCGGGCAATATCGGCTTTCATCACATCCATCACCTGAGCCCCCGGATTCCGAATTACCGCCTGGAACGCGCGCATAAATCCGAGCCCCTCTTTCAAACGGTCAAGCCGCTAACACTCCGCAAAAGCCTGAAATCTTTCAACGTCCGGCTCTGGGATGAAAAACAGCGCAAGCTGGTCGGTTACCGAGCCCTTAAGGCCCATCACCGCAAGGTCGTAAAGTAGCCAGTACGCCTCATCTGCTTCTGAAAAGCTCTGCAGGGCATCTTGTCAAAAGTGATACATGCTTTTGAGAATTGCATGGATTAACTCTGTGATTCTACCGGCCAATGTCCCCCATTCCTGGGCATTGGAGGGTGCAAGTCCAAATAAGGCCGGGAATGGAAACAGTAGGCAGGCAAAACTAAAACCTATCGTGGACAAAAATGAGGCGTCTGTCCTTGGCCAGGTGGTTTGAGCTCTGATCAACCTGATCGTCTCCATCAAATCTTTTCGCTCTTGATGCTGTTCATCCTTGAGCTTCCTCAAATTGCCCTCCAAAGATTTGACCTCTTCGGTTTGCAAGGAAACAAGTTGCCTGCGGAAGACGAGGGCGGGTCCGGCCAGCAAAAACAGCAGCGCCAACCCCACGGCAGCAAGGCCCAGAATTTGCAAAATCGGCATCAAATGAAAAACCTGGCTTTCAGTGCGGGCATCCAGGGTGTTATAGCCCTGCAAAAAGAGAAAAGAAGCGCCAATCGAAATGGCCAGCGCGATCAAATTATAAACACGGAAGACCGGGTCCATCCCGAACCGTTTTTCCGTATCACGCAACCATGGGTTAAGGGCAAACGCCGAAGTCCCCCGGTGAGGCAGCAGATTGAACATCAACAAAACATAAAAGATGATTTTGATGGCAGCCCATCCGCAAAAACCATGGAAAAGGCCTTCCATAACCAGGGCGCTGATCAGGAATGCGCGATAGAATAGGAAATCACACCTGTCAAATTTCTCCCTTCCTCCATTTGCAGATGCTTTCAAAAGCAGCCTCTTTTCACCAGCGGATTGCGGGATATCCACCCCAACAACAAGAGGATCCAGTCCAGGGCCTCTTGTTAGCAGATGCGAAGCGACCAACGGTTTTGTATCCAATGAGCCATACTTGGCCTCAAAAGCCACCTGGGAAGCCAAAGCCGCAGACAGCCGTGGGGTGTAGAATTTATCCTCAATCAGCCGGGCTCTGCCAGTTTCCCCATCGGGATTTTGGTTATAATCCTGGACCCATTGATAGAGGCAGGGAGTCTGCACATATCCGATATAACTCCATGGATGCTTGGAAAGGTCCCCCGACTCGAGTTTATCCATGGATCCATATTCCTTGTGGAAATTAAGTCCCAGCGTCACAAGCATCAAAAGCGCCAGGATCGGCAGTGAACACCTGTTCAGTTTTTGTATAAACCGCTGGACGGAACCAGCCAAACCCTCCTCAATCATGCCGGTTCGGATCATTTCATGGGTGGAAATGCCTATATGACGGCAAAACTGGAATGTCACCCAAATGAACACCGGGGCAATAAACAAATAAAAAAGACCGTGATTCAGTTCCCCCAGGTATCCATAGACGTGCTCGGCGCTGGCGCTCAAAACAGGAGTATTCGTTCCTTCAACAGGCGGAAAAAACGTTGCCGTTATTTTCAATACCAGCAAATCGGTCCGAGCCCAATGCGCAAGAAGCAGGACAAGGATGCAAAAGACAAGGGAAATGCCTGACAGAATCCACTGCAAGACGGACGCGGAGGAAATGGCAATTTTAGAGGCCCAAGGCCGGAACTCTTCCAGAAACAGCCAGTCTGCAGATGATTCCTGCCCCGATTCCATAATGACGTTCCGTGCTTTGTAGCTGGACTGGAATTTCAACCCTATTCCCACTCAAAATTATCGCGCCCGGGCTTTGGCGGTCCTGCCCTGGATATTCGCCTCATTTTTCTTTACCTCCTTGACCATGGAAAAATATGTCAGGACAGAATTCCACAAGCCGGAACCCCCGCTCGCGAGGAGGCCCAGGGCGAGTACGCCTGCATAGGGGTTGATCGAATCCAGTCCCTTGACTGTGTTGATTGCGGGCCAAGCAAGCCACGATGTCAGAACACCGCCCAGCATGGCCATGAATTGCAACATGGCCTTCCGTCTTCCTTCCAGAACCGGGTTTACATTTTGAGTGTTCAAGAACGGACTCAGACCCTTGAGGATCTCCACCAAACGCTCCGATGCAACGCTCAAAGCAAGAATCAACGCCACCAACGAACTTAATTGATCAATTCCCATGATTACTCCTTCCCTTGTAATATAATAATATCCCAACGATGACACAGCCTGTGTCTGAAAACTTCAATTCACCGCATCCGAGCAAGAATGGGTCAGGGGTCATATCTTGATAAACGATAGAAGCTTAAGTTTTTTGTCGGAAAATGACTGTTGCCCCGTTTTCCCGGCCCAACTAAACAAGCGTGCCTTTGGCTAGCTGAATCAACTGGTCCAGCACTCCGAGCGCGGAGATGATGTTGTTTGCAAGGTTTACTTCATTTTCAATATCTTTCCGCACTTTATCGAGTGTTGTGGTGGAAGCCTTGATGTTCTTAACGCTGTTGGCGGCCACTTGTGCCCAATCCACTAATTCTATGATGCGCAGGCGACTGATTTGATTGTCTAATTCCTCGCTGTCGTCCTGGAATTTGTCTGCATCCTCGAGTCTTCCACTGTGGCGGCACACGCGCATGAGATGGTCCGCCATTTCGCTTGCGTTCGTCAGGGCGATAAGAGTGTCCATGCGGTTGCTCATAGTTCAAGTTCCTTGAGGTGAAGGTTAGTTTGAGTTCTTGTTCGCCTTTTCGTTGGCGTCGTTCAGGTCTTTGTAGAGCTTGTAAAGCTTGGCCCCTGTGTCAGCCATACTGGCTATGGCGGAGAGGCCTGCGCTACCCTCAGCCGCCCTGGCCAGTTCGGAGTGCGATTCGGGCAGTGATGCGTATAACTTGGCCATTCCCCCAAATAGAGCCCACCGCTTGATGGTTGAATCGTTGAGCGTCACAGCGTTTGCCACCACCTTCTTGCGTTCGTCCGGCGCTGCAGAACCGAAATCCTTCTCTAGTTGCTTGAACTTGGCCACATAGGCATCACGCACATATCCTGACAGGTTGTAAGTCAGTTCAAGACCAAGATTCGAATATTCCTCGATAGCATTCTGATTGGTTTGGATGGCTTTGCGGAGAGCAGCACTTTGCTGGGATTTGATATATTCACGGAAAGCTCCTGTTGCTGCGGTGGAAAAGATGGCTGCCTCCTGGCCTGATCCGACCTTGAGATGCTGGGTGGCATTATTCAGGTTCTTGTTTAAATTTCCGGCCATTTTTGAGAAATCGTCATCGCTGATGAATTCCTTGCCCGCCAGGGCCGCCAAGGCCTGGGTGTATTTCAGATAGGCGCCGTTGAAGTCACTGATGCCTTCGGCCATCCGTTGTGGCACATAGTAATTGTTCATCCACTTCGATGCTTCGGAAGGTGCCTGTGTGCTGTCGCCCGGTTGTCTGGCACGGGCTACTTCCGCTGTACCCTTTTCAATGTCTGCGTCATTCTTCTCAAGGCCTGTGATATTCCAGGAGCCGTCTCCGGAATTGCCCCAGTAATATTGCTTCCCGTTGTTGCTCTCGAAATGCAGTTTGAGCCGATCAAAGTCATTCGGGCCGATGGAATTAATGAGGGCTTCGCGACTCTGGGCAATGGCCTCACTGAGGGCTTGGTCAGTGGCGGTGTCGACTGAGGCTGTGGCTGTCGAAAAGTCCTGGAACGGTTTTGGATTGGGGGCAGCACAACCAGCCAAAACCAACCCGCCCAACAAGGCAGTCAGAGAAAATATTTTAAAGCCGCAATTATTGTATAACATCCTCATGAATGAATTCCTCTGCGAGGACGCTATATAATACCAACTTCTTGTCAAAGCAAATTGCTAATAATAATGAATCTTAAAGTAACCTAACATAGTTAATGTTCAATATATTACAGCGCTTTGGCACCATCGGCTGCATGTCTCGGCCACTTTGAAAAATCAGCTCGCCTACCTCTTGTACAAGGGTCAAGGGTGAGAGGACAAGCACGGAAAGTATGCTGGCTATAGCAGAATAACAGGGGAAAGACCCCCTATCTATCGATATGTCGCAGAACTGTTACAAAGCCGACACCAAAAAGTCACAGTTAGATGTACAAGCTAAACCTGTAAAAAGTCACCCCTATGGCACACTATCGAACCGCTTGGATTTCAGATATTCACCTCGGCACCCGGGGCAGCAAGGCTGGCGCCGTCCTTGATTTTTTAAGAGACCACGAGTTCGACACCCTCTACCTCGTTGGCGACATCATCGATATTTGGGCCTTGCGCCGCGGGATTTTCTGGCCGCAGGAGCATAACGACGTCATCCAAAAGCTGCTGCGCAAATCCCGCAAAGGCACCCATCTCATTTACATCCCCGGCAACCATGACGAGTTCGTGTACAATTTCCTCGGCCAGTTCGGCGATATCCACATCCAAAAGCATGCCATTCACGAAACAGCCGATGGACGCAAGATCCTGGTCATCCATGGACATGAACTGGATACGGTCATCCAAAACATCGGATGGCTGGCGCATGTGGGCGATTTTGGATACCAGATTTTGCTGCAGCTCAACGGGTTCATCAATTTCTTCAGGCGTCTGGTCGGACGCGACTACTGGTCGTTAAGCGCCTATGTTAAAAACGAGGTGAAGAATGTGGTCAGCTTCATCGGCAACTTTGAAGTGGCTGTCGCGCATTATGCCCGCAGTTACAATGCAACCGCGATCCTCTGCGGCCACATTCACCGCGCCGCCATCCGGAAAATCGGCAATGTGGAGTATTATAATTCCGGCGACTGGGTTGAGAGTTGTACCGCGCTGGTGGAGGATTTTTCAGGAAAAATCGAACTGCTGCAATTCGAGCCCAGCGTAAAGCCCAGAACCCAACACGAGCCCGACCCCGTCGCGCTGGAAGAATTGGCCGAGGTCTAGAACCTTTATAAAACTGTATCCATCGGCGTCAATCTGCCTCCATCCGTGGTTAAAAAAGCGTTTTTGCGCTGCCCTCCACCACCGCCAGCGTACCGCTGCGGCCATCGACCCTTCCCATTTTGATTTCCGAAACCGGCAATGAATCCCGATGCAGCACTCGCGCTGCTTCCTCCAGCGAATAAAATTCAATGCCCTGCCCTGCAGCCCCCTTCAACAACTCTCCGAAAAGCTCAAGATACGCCAAGCCTTCCAATTCCGCGTGAATGGTCAGCACGGAGTCCCCGCCCGCTTTCAACAACTTGAGATAATGCGGCACAATCCGTTCCGGAGGAAATTCAGGACGGCCCAATAATTCATCCAAAGTCGGCAGGGTTGTCGGGATTTGAAGCGTACGAAAAGTCTGGCCCTGCATGGACGGAAGGAAGGGCTGCCGACCCCGCGCATCGCTCGCGTATAGAAGCCCGGCCTCGTCATAAACCGCGAGGCTGCCGGGGCTGCACTGCCAGCCGGGAGCGGCGGCCGACCGGGCTTGAACGCCGAAAATCCGCACAAACTCCTCCTGTGCCGCTTGAAACTGCCGTCGTATTTCAGCCAGCGGCATGACGCTCACATAATCCTGCCAGGTGAAATGATCGTAACAATGAATGCCCACCTCGAATCCGCGGTTGCGGACCTCTTTCATGACATCCTCATTGCGCCTGCCGATATGAGGCGCGGGCAGCAGGGTTCCGTTCAACATGGTGCGCCACCCGTAATTCGACGCCACGCGGGTGCGCATGACTTTTGAAAAAAAGCCGGGCCGGAAAATCCGGCGGATCGCTTTTCCCGTATTGTCCGGGCCCAGCGAAAAGAAAAACGTGGCGGGAACGCCGTGGAGGCGGCACAATTCCACGAGAGGCAGGACCCCCTCGCGCGTACCTCGGTCGGTATCGACATCGATCTTAATGGCAAGTCGGGATGGCATATTTTAAGTTTAAAGTTCGCGCCAGGCGAATCCGTCCGGTGGCGGATTTCTAAGTTTTAAGCAATTGTGTTATTCACACATTATGGGGATTTTCACAGATTCCAATTTTTAAAATCCCTCCCCTCTCCCTTCATCTGCGCAGAAATTTGTGCTCCTTCGCGTTTCCTTGCGGCCTTCCTGTAAAATTATTTTCTTTTGCGCCTTGGCGTCTTGCGCCCTCCTGACCGCTTTAGCTTTACGCCGCGGCGCTTTGCGTTAAAGCTGTGCATGCAAGCGATGCACATGAAGAAAGACCAGCAACTTTTGTTCATTGAAAAATTAGCCCGCGCAGCCGGCGAGGTCATTCGACCTTTCTTTTTCAACCCGGACCTGGCGGTTGAACTCAAAGCCGATCAAACGCCTGTCACAATGGCGGATCGCCGGGCGGAGGAAGTGATCCGCGAATTGATCCATAAAAATTATCCGGGACATGGAATTATTGCGGAGGAATTCGGGAACGAAAACGAACAGGCGGAGTTTGTCTGGGTCGTGGACCCCATCGACGGCACAATTTCGTTCACATCCGGTTGTCCGCTGTTTGGCACTTTGATTGGACTTCTGCACCAGGGCAAACCGGTGCTGGGCTGTATTTACCAGCCCGCGCTGGAGCAAATGTGCATTGGAGACGGATCGGTTACGCGCTTGAATGGACGGCCGGTTCGGGTGCGCGAAACTTCCTCCCTGCCCCAAACCACGGTGTTGGCGACTGATCTGGCGAATATTGCGAAGCATCAAAATTTTTCCGCGTTTGAAAAATTACGGCAATCCGCGCGGATTTTCCGCACCTGGGGGGATTGCTATGGCTACCTGCTTCTATCGTGCGGCCTGGCGGATGTCATGATGGATCCGATCATGAATCCGTGGGACCTGCTGCCGCTCGTCCCCGTTGTGCGCGGCGCGGGCGGAATCATCACCGCATGGGACGGATCGGATGTGCTTAAGAGTAATTCCTGCGTCGCAGCCGGGCCCAAGCTGCATGGCGAAGTCATCCGCATTTTGAATGCTGCTTAAAACTGGAATTGCACCACGAATGAGACGGATCCACGCGGATACAAGACTTTCGAATCACGAAACGAATTCAAAACCATTTAGGATTGAAACAATCTGCCTTTATCCCCCTGACAAGGGGGAAGAAAAGGGGGTTGCTTTCCGCAGAACAACAATTTTCTCACGTCCGCCAAGGGACGGATTCGTCCGGTGTGCGAACAAGAGACGCAAAAGAATACATTTTTAACCGCAGATGTACCGCCAAAGCATGCCTTACTTTTGCTTTTTGTATGAAAGTGTCTCGTCGTTATCAGGGTCACCAATGGTGAAGTTCAATAAATATTCTGACCACCACTTTTGAAGGCTTAAGCCTCCGTAGCCGCCATGCTTTATGGTACCATCATTAATGTTGCAACTGAGGCTATAGCCCGGAAAAGATTTTTTAATCTCCCAAGTCCCGGAACCTGAAAGAAATCCATTGTTGGATTCACCTGTTCCATTAAAGACGCAATCTGGAACATTTTTTAATTCGATGAGACGTGAGGGGTAGATGATAATTTCTGATTCAGGAATGCGGGAGTATTTTCTTTGCCTTAACGACAATTCGGATGTTTTGCATAAAACATATTTGCCTGTGATGTCTTCGGTTTCGGGTTTGTGTGAAAGGTATAAACCGTAGAAGTCCCAAAAAATATGGCCAATGCACAACAGCGCGAACGCTGCAAAAGGCAAAACAAGCATAAGCAGGCTTGCGGCTGGGAGGCCAGCCAACCATTTGAGCCAAGTCCATTTTTTAAACCAGCCCAGAATAAAAAAGCCGGTAAAAGTTAGAAGTATGAATAAGCAGGCCGCTGCTATGATCAGCCAAAATACAAAAACAAAACCAAGACCCATAATTTCGGATAAAAATTGTTATTTTCCTCTCCAACTATCCTGCATGAATTTGAGCTCTGAACAAGCCGTGATTGGGCAGTGGTGTATGCGCCGCTGATGGATTCTGGCTTGCCGCGTCGTCGGGCTTGCCCTCCTCCTCGCAATGACGGGGCGGCATGGGCGAGAGACTGACGGAATTCATTCAGGGTTCGGGGTGATTTTTTTATTTCCCCCAGGGTATCCGCCTCCGCAAATGCTTCGGCGTGAAACCGTGGGCTGAAGGACAAAACGGCCTTGCCATTTTAGCTAACATTCTGAATTCTTAATTCTGACTTCTGAATTCTCCCGGGTTTCCCTTCTTTTCCTCGAAGAACAACAGCCGCAGGCTGTTCAAGACCACGATCACCGTGCTGCCTTCGTGGCCGATGACGCCGAGAGTCAGCGGGATGTAACTGCCCAGGGCACTGACAACCAGAACAGCGATAACACCGAGGGAAATCGCCAGGTTTTGTTTGATGATCCGGTTGGCCTTGCGGCTCAGTTCATAGGCGTATTTGAAATTTTCCAGCCGGTCCTGCATCAACACCACGTCGGCCTGTTCCAAAACCGCATCCGATCCGCGCAGGCCCATGCCCACGGCCACATAGGCCGCCGCCAGGCTCGGAGCGTCATTGACGCCGTCGCCCACCATGGCCACATGTTCGCCCGCCATTTCGCATTTCTGAATGAAGGCCACCTTGTCCTCCGGCTTCAAGCCGGACCGCACATCCTCAAGACCGAGTTGCTTCGCCACCTTCGCGGCGGCTTCAGGCCGGTCGCCGGTCAGCATGGTGACGCGCAGCCCTTCCGACTGCAGCTTTCGCAAAAGCGGCGCGCTGGCTTCACGGACGGTGTCGAGAAGCAAAATCCGGCCTCGAAGCTCTCCGGCGACGACGACGGTTTCAGTTACTCCAATATCAGGTTCCGGAAGTTCCTTTACCCATGCGAGTTTTTCAAACAGGCTGCGCCGGCCAAGTTGGATTTCCTCCGCATGGCCCTGGACGCGGCCACTCACGCCCATGCCTGTTAGGGAATGGAATCCTTCCACCGGCAAAAACGCCAAATTTTCTCCCCTGCCCTTGAGTGCGATGGCGCGGGAAACCGGGTGTGATGAATGATGGCTGAGTGAGGCCGCCACTTGCAGGAGTTCGTTTGCCCGCCCGGGAGGCAAAGTCTCAATGCCGATGACTTCGAGTTCACCCGTGGTCAGGGTTCCGGTTTTATCGAGTGCGACCCGTTTGATTTCCCCCAGTTTTTCAATGGCCGCCCCGCCCCTGAAAAGAACCCCGCGGCGCGCGCCCGCGGCGATGCCCGCCAGGATGGAGGAAGGAATCGAAAGCACGAGCGCACATGGGGAAGCCACAACAAGAAGAATCATGGAGCGATAAAAGGCCGACTTTTCTCCAGGCCGATCCAGGAAGGGGGAAAGGCCGAGGACCAGCCACCAGACCAGGAACATGACAAGTGTGAGAGTCAGGATGGCATAGGTGTAACGGGTGCCGAATTTGTCCGTGAACTGCTGCGAAGGGGCCTTGCTGCTCTGGGCCTCTTGAATCAAGCGGATGATTTTTGCAAGGGAGCTTTCATCCGCTGTTTTCGTGATGCGGGAATCCACCGCACCCCAAAGATTCATCGTCCCGGAAAAAACGGTATCGCCGCACTGCTTATCGACCGGAACCGATTCACCGGTCAGGCTGGATTCATTCGCTGCGGAAGCGCCTGAGAGAACCTCGGCGTCGGCTGCAAATTGTTCGCCCGGGCGGGTGCGGATCACCATGCCGGGTTGGAGTTGTTCCACCGGGATGCGTTTTTCCGTTCCGGAGGGCTCCACGACGTTGGCTTCCTTGGGGGCATCCTTGAACAGGCTTTTGATCTCGCGTTCAGTCCGGAACAAGGCCAGGTCTTCCAACGCTCCACTGGAGGAAAATAGGAACAGCAGGGTGGCGCCTTCCCACCAGTGTCCGACTGCTGCGGCCCCCGCGGCGACAAACAGCATAAGAAAGTGGACGTCCAGGGTGCGTTTGCGCAACAGTTCCCAGACATCCACAGCGGGAAACCATCCGCCGGCGATGTAAGCGATGAGATAGGCGGCAATGGCAGCGGCGGAGTGTTCGCCGTGGAGGGATTCCAAAATGAAGCCCGTGGCGGCGCCCAGGCCACAGACACCGGCGGCGGCCATCGCTTTTTTCCATTCCGCAGCTTCCCGCAAATGCGCGGGGTCGAGCAGGCGTCGCGGTTGCACCTTGACCCAGGGGAATTGCTGCCATTTCCAAAAACGGGGCGCAGTCTGGCAGGATTCCTTTTCCAACATGACGCCGGAGCCGGGCATGGAGACCAATCGAAGACCTGGCGGCAGCTTGTCGGGTTTGCTGTTCCCGCAGGTTTGGCAGCTCAGGCGCCAGCCGTCCTTGCTGCAGTCAGACGGCTTTAAAAGGGTTTTCATCGCCAGGATGGATTCGAGTTTTTTCCGGATCGATTCCGTATCCGCGTCCGGTTGATGGGCGAAGGAAATTTTCCGTTCCTGCGCATCGAGCCAGACGGCCTGCAAGGCGTGATTGTCGCGGATGACTTCCGCGAGACGCTGCAGGACACAAATGTCGTTGTTTGTATTCGGCATGGTACTGGCAACAACTAAAAGTTAGTTGCTCGTACAATATAAGGCCGCGGATTTTTTCATGCCACGGAAATTGTGGCTGCTTCTGAAAAAAGATTGTAAAACTGGGACTGAGTCGCAAACGCAAACAGGCTTATTTGCCGCCCAGCAATTTGTAGAGTGAGGCAGAGTCTTTGTGGGGCTTGATTCTCCCGTTCAAAATATCCGAAGTAAGCACCCCGTGGCCATATGCTTCACGGTTCGTGGAGGAATCGGTGCTCAGGGATGTGCCACCAAATGTCGCGCCGGCAAAAGCGCCGTCCGTCTTGGTGTAATAATAAATGGGAACTTCCAAAACCTGCGAATTTTCCGCGGATACATAATCCGGCCCGGCTGTGGCAGCGGCTGTCGCGTCCCACTTCAAGCTTTCATCGGAAGTGAACATGCGCAGGGCCGCATTGGTATTGAGCACAAAAATGTAGTCGCGGGTTTCAAAACCAATCTGCGCGCCGAAGGAGCCGCCGCTCATGCTGAAGGCGCAGGGGGCCGACCATCCCGTGCCCCAGAGTTTTTGGGTGTGGCCGAGAACGATGCCCGTGCCATGAGTGCCGCCAAAAACAACGCCGCCGCGCGCAACCCGGATAATGGCGATGCCTTTGCAATCATTCAGCAGCTTTTGAGGAATGGGATGCGCGGATTCCTGCTTGGCTTCGAGAATGGAAATGGCCTCGTCGATTCGGTCGCTCAAGGCTTCCGCGTGAAGAGGAAGGGCGGCGGCCAAAAAGATTGCCAAGAGAGCCTGATATTTTTTCATAGGGGGCATGTTAAGCCTAATGGGCCGGATGACAATCCCGGGTTACGGGTTTTTGTGAGTAAAATGGGATGTGACAAGCACATCCCTCCATTTAGCCTGCACATTGCGAACGCGCTGTAAGATACGCAGGCTATGGCATGTAGAACGGGTTATGTTGTTTTTCCAGAGCGACGCTGGTGATGGGGCCGTGGCCGGGACAGAGCAGGGTTTTGTCCGGAAGGCTGTAGATGTTTTTCAGATTGGTTTCGAGCGCCTGCGCGTAGGAAATCGCGCCGCCGCCCATTGAGCCTGAAAAAACAGCGTCCCCCACCACGGCAACGGGCTGTTCAAGGCCGTGGATGACGTAGGTGGTCCCGTCTTCGGCGTGGCCTGTTGTGCGGCGTGTTTCGATTTTTAAATTTCCAATCGCAAAACCCTGGCCCCATTCAAAGAGCTGGACCTGGCCGATGTTGCCATTGGTCTGGACATGGGTGGGCGCGCCCGTTGCCTTTTGAAGTTGCGGCAGGCAGTCGATGTGGTCGCCATGCGTGTGGGTCAGGAAGATGTTTTCAAGTTTCAGGTTCTCCGATTTTAATTTTTCGAGAATCTGGTCCGGATTTGTTCCGGTGTCGAAAAGAGCAGCCTGCCGGGTGGCGGGGTCCCAGACGATGTAGGAATTCACCTGCATATCGCCGCCAAAATTGGAGGTGAGCTGGCAAAGACCGGTTGGGATACTGGTTATATTGGGATGATAGGTCCCCCGTCCGATTTCGACCAGGGCGTCTGCATTCAAGCGCAGGGGCTTGGACAGCTTGCGGGCATCGGCTTCTTCAAACGCACCGGAACGCGCGGCGCGAACCTGTTCTATTTTCATGTGGGTTTCCTGCATGATATTCAAGTCCAGCAAGCCGAGGCCGCGCATCGCCTTGCCGATGATATCACCGTAACTGTCTTCGAGAGGGAGTGCCATATTGGGATTTTGGTTTTAGGATTTTGAATTTTGGATTTTGGAAAGGATTCCCGGCCATTGTTCATCCGGGATGCCGGCGCCCATGATTTGCACGACTTCGGCGCCAAGGATGGAGCCGTAGCGCCCGCATTCCATCAAGGGCTTGCCCCTCAGCCATCCATAGAGGAATCCGGCCGCCCAGAGGTCGCCGGCACCGGTGGTATCGATAGCCTTGTCCACGGTGACAGGATCAATCCAGGTCAGTCCGCTTTTGTCATGAACCAAGGCCCCTTCCTTGCCGAGTTTGACAACGGACACGGGGCAAAGCGTTCCCAAACGATTGGCCATGGCTTCATAACCGTCCATCAGCCCGGTAAAGGCCGCAGCCTCATCTTCATTGGAAAAAACAACTGTGACGTAACCGCGCAGGATCTCCTCCAGGATATCGCGTGAAGCCCGGACGACCTCGAAGG
>JAQTNW010000011.1 GCA_028713655.1 Candidatus Methylacidiphilales bacterium
TTATAGGGTCAGTCCTTGACTCCTGACAAGTGAATCCCGTCAGGCTGTCTGCTTTCTGAATAAATGGGATGCGAGAAAGCGCATCCCTTCACCCTTGGATAGCTTCAAGCACCGCTTCCACCCGCGGTTCGACCGGAATGAGCTCCTGCTTGCATACTGAAATGGCTGTGTCCGGGTCTTTCAAGCCATGCCCGGTCAGCGTCACGGTCACAATCGAATCCTTCGGAATCAGCCCTTCCCTGACACAGCGGATAAGCCCCGCCAATGGCGCCGCACAGGCCGGTTCGACAAAAATGCCCTCGCTCCGGCTGATCAACTGATAGGCATCCAGAATTTCCTCGTCGCTGACCTTGTCGATCTTGCCCCCGGAATCCTTCGCCGCAGCCACGGCCCCTTTCCAACTGGCCGGATTTCCAATCCGGATCGCGGTTGCCACGGTGTGCGGATTTTCAATGATGTGGCCATCGACAATCGGCGCGGAGCCGGCAGCCTGCCATCCCATCATCTTGGGCAGGGATTTGATGCGGCCCCCGGCATGATATTCGCGGAACCCCTTCCAATAAGCGGTGATGTTTCCCGCGTTGCCGACGGGGATGAAATGAAAATCGGGCGCGCGGCCCAGGTTATCGCTGATTTCAAACGCCGCGGTTTTTTGGCCTTCGATGCGCACCGGGTTGATCGAGTTCACCACTGCCACATTCGGCCGCTCGCCCAGAGCCCGCACCAAGTCAAGGGCCTGGTCAAAGTTTCCAGAAATGGGCACGATCCGCGCGCCATAAATCAGAGCCTGGGCCAGCTTGCCCATCGCGATCTTGCCATGCGGCAAAATGACGGCGGCTTTCATGCCCGCGCGCGCGGCATACGCCGCTGCGGACGCGGAGGTGTTTCCCGTGCTGGCGCAGACCAGCACTTCCGCGGAGCGGGCCTTGGCCATGGTCACAGCCATGGTCATGCCACGGTCCTTGAACGAAGCCGTGGGGTTCAGCGCCTCGAGTTTGACAAAGAGCTGGAATTTGCCGCCGATCTGATCGACGAAACGCGGCGTTGGAATGAGCGGTGTATTGCCCTCCAGGAGGGTAATGACTTCCGCATTTGCGGGAACAGGTAAAAAGCTCCTGTAGGCTTGGATGACGCCGGGCCAATTCATCTGGATATTAGACTATCTAGCCGCAAGCGCTATTGAGCCTTCCATGGTCCTGTTGCCGCCCAGCCCCGGTTCTTCCACCCGGATGAGCTGGATTCGACCGACAACCTTGTTGGAGCGAAGGTCTTCCACAAGGGTGTCCACGTCCCTGACCTTTGCCTGATCGGTCAAAACCACAACCGGCAGCATTTTGTTTTCCGCCAGGTCGCGTTGAAGAATGCTGGCGATGTTAATGCCGCGTCGCGCAATCAGCTTCGTCAATTCAGCCAGGGCGCCCGGATTGTTCCCGAGTTCCACCCCGAGATAAAAACGGCCTTCCGCCTGGCGGCGGGGCAAATAGCGGGTCTTTTCGCCGCGCAATTCATGCGGTTCCTGCGGCCAAAGAATGGCCCGGCCCTCCGCCAACGCAATCAAGTCGGTGTAAATCGCCATTGCAGTGGGCCGGCTGCCGGCGCCTTCCGCAACCAAACCCTGCACGCCTCTGAGCCTGTCCTCCACAACGATTCCATTGCCGACCCCCTTCACCGAGGCAAGCAGGGAATGAGCGGGAACCAAAGCGGGATGTACCCGGGCGTCCAGCCTCCCGTCCGGGAGCAATTCGCTGACGCCTAACAATTTAATCACATAACCCAGGCCCTTGGCATACTCCATGTCGTCCAGAGTGACGGAGCGGATGCCCTGCACATCGATTTGGTCGCGGTCCAGGAAAAGGCCAAAGGCCAGCTTGGACATGATCACCAGCTTGTTCCGGGCGTCGAGGCCGTCGATATCGCTGCTCGGATCCAATTCTGCGTAGCCCTTGGCCTGGGCCTCGGCCAGAGCTTCGGGTTGCGAGAGGCCTTCCTCCATGCGCGACAGGATATAATTGCTGGTGCCGTTAAAAATTCCCACGATCCGCTCCACAGCCATCGAACTGCCCACGGCGCTGCAGAGTTGATGGCAACCGGTGACCGTTGCGGCATAACCGAAAAACCGTTCATGGGCGCGGGCGCGTTCCACCAGTTTCTTGCCGCTTTTGCCCATGATTTCCTTGTTGGCCGTAATAACATGTTTCCCCTGGGCCAGGGCGTCCTGGACGTATTTCAAGGCGGGGTCCGTGCCTCCCATGACTTCTATCACCACATCGATGCGCTCATCTTTGAGAATTTCCGCAAAATCGGTTGTAATCAAATTTTTGGGAATATTCCGGAATTTCTCCTGTTTCGGATTCCGGGCCAAAATGCGAACCACCTCAAAAAGCGCTCCGTGTTTCCCCTGCGATTTCGACTTTTGTTGCAGTACGCTGTACACACCCTGGCCGACGGTGCCAAAGCCCAGAATGGCAATGCCTATGCGTATGTCGCTCATGGAAAATAATTTATATAAATTGCCGCTCTAAATCAATGTGAATCTGCTCGTTTCAGAGGAAGCATTATTTTGGATAAATCCATTAAAATCAAGATAATCCGTATGAGTTGATTTGGATTATTTCATCAAAATTCCACAAAAATGAAATTTTCTACAATCCGTCTATTCCCCGCAGATAACTCAAAATCAGCTCCGGAAGATCGGGGCTGTAGCCCCCCTCCAAAATACTCACAACCGGAATACCAAATTGCCGGAGCTGCAAACCGATCCAGTGAAAATCAGTTTCAGTCAATTGCAGTTGGGCCAGAGGGTCCTTCGCGTAGGCGTCAAACCCCGCGGAAACGATGAGCAATTCGGGCTCAAACTTTGTCAAATCCTCCAGGGCTTCGACAGCGATTTCACGGTATTGCTTCGCGCTCGTTCCGGGCGCGACCGGGTAGTTGCGGCAGTTGCCCTGCGACTTGGCCCCCGTGCCCGGATAACAGGGATGCTGGTGGATGGAAAAAAAGGCGGCACCTTCCTTATTCTTCAGAATCGCCTCCGTCCCGTTGCCGTGGTGGACATCGAAATCGAAAACCGCGACGCGCGGCACTCCGCAAGCCCTCGCATGCAGCGTGCAAATGGCCGCCTGGTTGAGATAACAAAAGCCCATGGCCTGGGAAGCCGTGGCATGATGGCCCGGCGGGCGCATGAGGGAAAAGGAATTGTTGCCTTGCCCGGCCAGTTCCAATGCCTTCATGGCAGCGCCCACCGAGCGCCTCGCGTAGTCGCCGATTCCAGGGTAAAAAGGCGTGTCGCCGTCAAAATCGCGGTCTCCCCGGTCGAGCTCCCGCAGATGTTCCCGCGTGTGCGCGAGTTCAAGGATCGGATCCGCCACTCCGAGCGGATGTTCCCAGAACACGTCGATTTCAATCTGTTTCTGCAAATGCCGGATCGTGCGGGAAATGCGCTCGGGGTTTTCCGGATGTCCCGGCTTTCCGTAACCGGTGCATTCGGAATCGGTGACCACAAACATGGAAGCATCGTAGTCTTGGATGCTGCTATTTAAAAAGCATATTTTTAACCATCGCGAAATGCATTAGAAGAAGTTTACCCTTTATTTTCATTGCTTGGTAACGCGAAGCCGGATGAATCTCCTGCTGGCTGCGGAAGTGGAAGTCAAATCGGTAACCTGAACAGTTTGTGTTACCCCATTGTCGCTCAACACGACAGGGCTGGACGTATAAACCGGGCCGGAGTTCCAGTTTTGCAGGTCACCTGACACCTCAACCAAATAAACCAGGTCACCCACTGATTTATTGACGGTATAGGTCAAGGCAAGAAATCCCCCTTGCTCGGTTGGTTGCGGCAGAAACAAGGCGCTGTTGTGAGGCGTCGGATCGAGGTTGAATGCATAGTCAAGCAGGTTGCAAATGCCATCCCCCGATGGATTGGCAAGGTCACCGCTGACGGTTGGGTCGCTCAATTGCGCTGTGGTAAACCAGGCCGCCTTCCACGTGGCGAAGCTTGCCGGAAGTGAATTCAGCGCCAGTGTGGCGGAGCCCGTACCAATCATATTTGTGGCGCTAATCGTCACACTGCTGGTTCCCTTCATGCCCGGCGTACCGGAGATCAAGCCGCTGATCGTGTTCACCGACAGGCCTGAAGGCAGCCCGGTGGCACTGTAACTCGCGGGGCTGTTTGTGGCACTGATGGTGTAACTGAATGGGCTCCCGGCGGTGGCCGTGGCTGTCAACGCACTGTTGATCGCAGGCAGCGCCAAGACGCTCACATTATCAAAGGTGACCGTGCCTAGGACGGTATTGACCCGGCTGCACACCGGCAGGCCGATCAAGACATTCGTTGCCATGGCCATGGTGGTCGATCCCATCGGCGTCCAGGTGATATTATCCGCTGACCTGTATCCCGTAAACGTGTTGCCGCTGCGCACCAGGCGCAGCCAGATCGGCGGGGCCGGGGTTGCCACCCAACCTCCATTGATCGTGCTGCTGCTGCTGTTGGTGCCTGACCTCCACTCAAAGATCGAACCGCTGGCCGATGATACGGTAAGATTAACGTTGATGGCGCCCGCCGCCAGCGACTCGCGCATCATCACACCCGCTTGCGCATGCGGATCGGTCATATTCTGCAGTGTCGCCACCCGGGCAGTGATGCTGCAATCCCCGGCAATCTGCTGATACAGATACTGGCAGGTGTCGGCCGCGGTCCAAATCTGCACTCCCGTTCCCTGAACCGTGAACGTCCCCGCCACATAACTGGCGTTTCCGGCGACTCCCACCGCACCAACGTCCGCATTGGCCCAGGGCACAGGCAAGCTGCCGCCGGAAGGGGCTACTATCAGGGTGAGCGCGGCAGTTCCGGTTCCGTACGTATTTGTGGCACTAATCGTGGCCGTACTTGTTCCCGCCGCACCAGGCGTTCCTGAAATCAAACCTGTGCCCGTATTCACCGTCAGGCCCGCGGGCAGGCCGGTGGCGTTGTAGCTCGTCGGATTGTTGACCGCTGTAATCTGGTAGCTGAATGTGCTCCCCGCCGTACCTATGGCCGTCAACACACTGTTGATCACCGGCGGGATTGAAGTCGTCGTAACGCTCACATTATCGAATGTGGCGGTGCCAAACACGGTGTTGACCCGGCTGCACACCGGCAGGCCGACTAAAACATTCGACGACATGGTAAAGGTCGTCGAACCACGACCGGTCCAGGTGCTGCCATCGGTGGAACTGGATGCCGTAAACGTGTTGCCGCTGCGCACCAATTTCAGCCAGACCGGCGCCTGGCCTGAAACCCAGCTTCCGGAGCTGCTGCTATTGCCGTTGACTGCCGTGCGCCACTCAAAGATCAACCCGCTCGAGGGGGACACGCATAGATTGGCGTTAATGGCGCCGGTATCCAGTGACTCGCGAATCATCACGCCGACTTGCGCATGCGCATCGGTCATGTTCAGCAGCGACGTCACCCGGGCGATGATGGTGCAATCCCCGCTCACAAGTTGATACACATACTGGCAGCTATCAGCCGCGCCCCAAATGATCGTTCCCGATCCCTGAACCGTGAACGTGCTGCCTGAATAGCTTGCGGTGCCAATGAGACCCACATCGCCCACCGTCTTGTTGACCCATGGCGATGGCAGGCCAACGCTGGAGTTGTCCACGGTCAGCGTTAACATGGCCGTGCCCGTGCCGCTCGCGCTGGTCGCGTTTAGTGTGATCACACTGACACCAATCGCTGTAGGCACTCCGCTGATCGCGCCGCTGGTCGTGTTTACCGACAGACCCGCAGGTAATCCGGTGGCGTTGAAACTTGTCGGACTGCCGTTCGCGGCAATCTGGTAGAAAAACGACCTGTTGACCGGAACAGAGGCCGCAGCCGGGCTTGTGATTTCCGGCAACATGTTCACCGTCGCGCCCTGGCTCAAATTGACATAGGTGCCGCCATTGGTGGTCTCCAGTTTTGCCGACTTCACCTGATAAACCCACGCAGCCGTCGTTGAGCTGTCGGTATAGGTGGTGGCGATTACCGGGTTGGTTGTGACACGGACAAACGGACCGGCCGTGCTGCTGCCACGAAAAACATGATAACCCAATGAAGCGTCCGCCGATGCGGTCCAGGTCAGGACCGGATGATGACTGCCGTCCAGGCTGACAGCAACATTGGTCGGCGGCACCACCGCAAACAGGCGCAGCGTGGGATCTCCCATCAACGCCACATGAATTTGGCCGTCAGATCCAGCCTTAGGCAGGTAGATGCCGCTGGAAGCCGTGTTGTTCTGGGTCATCCGGGCCGTCTCACCGATCGTGCCCCCCATCGCCATGGTGTGCATGAACCAATTCGGCAAACCCGACCAGACGCTGGCCAGACCGTTGGTCGTGGTGGCAAGCGGCGCGCGCAGCAGGTTGTTCCCGACATTCCAATCCCCAAACCAACTGCCCCACAACATGAAAAACGCGGCCTTGGGATCGGTGCTGGCGAAGGTGGACGTGCTCACCGCTGGCGGAGTCCGGTTCAGCCCGTAGTCCGTCGGGTCCCCGCTTCCGCACCCATAAAAACAGAGATAACCATTACTGCCCAGAACGTTGAAATTATCCAGGCTGCCGGTCACATTGGCCGCGCCAAAAAAAGACGCCAGATTCCGCCAACCGCTGGCGGCCATGTAATACCCGTTTTCGCTGAACCGGTCGTCGATCAAGCCCCTGCGCGGTAGAACATTGATGGCATAACGATGGTTATGGTCCTTGTTCAGGTATTGGCGCAGCAATTCGGCTTCGCTTTTGGAAAAGGCCGGCATGCGCCACATGTCCACACGTCCAATATCCAGCGTGATGGGCTGCGGTGGCGTACTCTGGTCAAACTTGCCGTCGCCCGGGATATTTGCAATCAGGGGCCACCAGTCGGTATGCGGATCATTCACCGTCGAATCGGTCCAAGTCCCGACCATATCGCCGTAATACACGTCAGCCGACCAGGCACCATTGTGCTCGCTATGTCCGTCAGGAGAAATCAGTCCCGAATAAGGCACCGGAATGTGGCCGAACAGCAGCAGAGAATGCACTTCTCCTGGCGTGGCATTGCAATCGGCCTGGATGATGGCTTTGGTCGCCGCCAGCGCCGCGCTATCCACCGTGCGGGTATCATCCCCCGTGCCGCGGGAAACATCGTGCCGGATCACCGTCCAGCCGTCCCCGGCCAGGTCCTGTTTGAGCCGGGCAAGCTCCGCGTCGAGTTGCACCGCCATGGTTGTGTCCACCAGCAGAATCACCGTGCCGCGATGATCGGGCAGGGCAACGCGGATGCCGGAGCAAAGATAGCCAAGGCTGGCTGCGGAATCACCCCAATGTGAAGTGTAACCGCTGATCTGCTTGGTGATGCGGTATTCGTAGAGCGCGCCCAAGCTGGCAGCGTTGTCAGCCCAGTTCGTCGTGCCCGCAGGCAGGCTGGTGGGGGTACCCCAATTCGCATCGCTATGGAGTTTGCGCTCCACCGTCCAACCCGTCGCATTTGGGTCGCCCGGCCAGGAAAGAGTGATGCGAGCCGGGGATTCGCTGACGATGGCACTGGCTTGCACCGCGTGATCCGCCGCCGTCTCGGCATGAAGTACAACGCTTGAAACCTGGAGTGCCAGCATGGCAAAGGCAAGACGCATGGCCCCCTTCCCTGCGGCGGTCCAATTACGATATGTTGAAGGCTGGACGGCTGCTTTGGGGTTCATGATGTTCAAAAGGTTCTGTTAGGCAGTTTCCGTTCCTGTGGCAAAAAAAACTAAAAATGGTGATGTTAATATATTCGCCAGCAATGCATGCATTAGCAATAGAATCGGCGTGCAACATGTTGCGCCACACGAACTATGAGCCCTTGAATGCCTGAAACCCAGGCATGCTGCCTGTGCTGCGGGATCAAGATAGAACTCCGACAGGCAGCGCGAGTGAAATGACCGCAGATCACGCCCGGTAGCCGCCAGATCTGCCCTTCTTGATAAAGGGGATTACGCGGCAGTATCGACAAATTCCCGCGCCCCTAACAACCTCGTGCGGACGGCTGCCAACGCGTAGTCGCGGTTGAGTTTGGCGATGAAATCCACGGAGATGCCTTTCGGACAGGCCGCTTCACAGGCGTAGGTGTTGCTGCACGCGCCAAATCCCTCGTCGTCCATGGTGTCGATCATGGCAAGGACGCGGCGGTCTTTCTCCGCTTTGCCTTGCGGCAGCAAATTGAGATGTGCCGCCTTGGCTGAGACAAACAGCATGGCTGAACCGTTTTTACAGGCCGCAACACAGGCGCCACAGCCAATGCAGGCCGCCGCGTCCATGGACAAATCCGCCGCCACTTTGGGAACGGGGATGGCGTTGGCGTCCTGGGCCGAACCGGTGGACACCGAAATAAATCCGCCCTTTTGAAGGATGCGATCGAAGGCCGAACGATCGACAATCAAATCCTTCAGCACCGGGAAGGGTTTGGCGCGGAACGGTTCCAGCGTGATGGTTTCGCCATCGCTGAAACTGCGCATGTACGTCTGGCAGGTGGCCACTTTGAATTCGGGACCGTGCGGGTCGCCGTTGATCATGCAACTGCAACTTCCGCAGATGCCTTCGCGGCAGTCATTTTCAAAGGCAATGGGTTCCTTGCCATCCAAGGTCAACTGTTCGTTGACCACGTCCAGCATTTCCAGGAACGACATGTTCGCGTTGAGGTTTTTGGCCTCGTATTCCTCGAAGTGGCCGGGCTGCTGTTTCGACGGCTGACGCCACACTTTGAGCTTCACGTTCATCACTTATAACTCCGTTGAGCCAATTTGACTTCTTCGTACACTAGATTTTCCTTGTGCATCCTGGGACCGCTGCCATTGCCATACTCCCCGGCGGCAACATAGGAAAATTTATCATCCTGCCTCAGCGCCTCGCCGTCCTCGGTCTGGTATTCGACGCGGAAGTGGCCGCCGCAGGATTCTTCGCGGTGCAGCGCATCGCGGCAGATCAACTCGCTCAGCTCCAGGAAGTCGGCCACGCGGCCCGCTCTTTCGAGGGTTTGGTTCAATTCCTCGCCGCTGCCGGTAACCGTGACATTTTTCCAAAACTCCTCGCGCAGTTTCGGGATCAACTGGAGCGCCTTTTCGAGCCCTTCCTTGGTGCGCGCCATGCCACAGTAGTCCCACATGATCTTGCCCAGTTCCTTGTGGAACGAATCCACCGTGCGTTTGCCCTTGATCGAAAGCAGTTTCGCGACTTTGGCGGCGGATTCCGCTTCCGCGCTCTTGAATGCGGCGTCCGTCGGCGCCGGGCGCTTCTCCTTGTTGGCGGCCAGATAATTGTTGATCGTGTTGGGAATCACGAAATAGCCGTCGGCCAGGCCCTGCATCAAGGCGCTGGCGCCAAGACGGTTTGCGCCATGATCGGAGAAATTCGCCTCACCCAGGACGAACAAACCGGGCAGGTTGCTCATCAGGTTGTAATCGACCCAGAGGCCGCCCATCGTGTAGTGCAACGCGGGATAAATCCGCATCGGCACTTCATAGGCGCTCTCGCCGGTGATTTCCTTGTAGATATCGAACAGGTTGCCGTAGCGTTCTTCGATCTTGTGGCGTCCGAGACGCTTGATGGCATCGCTGAAATCCAGATAGACCCCCAACCCGCCCGGGCCCACGCCGCGGCCTTCGTCGCAGACTTCCTTGGCCGCGCGCGAGGAGATGTCGCGGGGAGCAAGGTTGCCGTAGCTGGGATATTTGCGTTCGAGATAGTAGTCGCGGTCTGCCTCGGCGACTTCGGAGGGTTTCTTGCCGCAGTCCTCCTTGCGCTTCGGCACCCAGACGCGCCCGTCATTGCGAAGGGATTCGGACATCAGGGTGAGCTTGGCCTGGTAATCGCCCGAAACCGGGATGCAGGTGGGGTGAATCTGCGCATAACAGGGATTGGCGAAGAAAGCGCCTTTCTTGTGCGCACGCCAGATGGCGGTGGCATTGCAGAGGCGCCCATTGGTCGAGAGATACCAGCAATTGGCGTAACCGCCGGTTGCCAGCACAACAGCGTCGGCAGAGTGGGATTCGACCTTTCCGCTGACCAGGTTGCGGGTGATGATGCCCTTGGCGTGGCCGTTCACGAGCACAATATCGATCATCTCGGAGCGCGGGAAGAATTCAACTGTGCCGAGGCCGATCTGGCGGCTCAAGGCTTGATAGGCGCCCAAGAGGAGCTGCTGGCCGGTCTGGCCGCGGGCGTAAAAGGTTCGCGAAACCTGCGCGCCGCCGAAGGAACGGTTGGCCAGCATGCCGCCGTATTCACGGGCAAAGGGTACGCCCTGCGCTGCGCACTGGTCGATGATATTGGCGCTGACCTGCGCCAGGCGGTACACGTTGGATTCACGGGCGCGGAAATCACCACCCTTGATGGTATCGTAAAAGAGGCGGTACACGCTGTCACCATCATTTTGATAGTTTTTGGCGGCATTGATGCCGCCCTGGGCAGCGACGCTGTGGGCGCGGCGGGCGCTGTCATGATAACAAAACGATTTGACCTTGTAGCCGAGTTCGGCCAGGGAAGCGGCGGCCGAGGAACCGGCAAGGCCCGTGCCCACGACAATGATCTCGTATTTGCGCTTGTTGTTGGGAGCGACGAGCTTTGAGTCCTTCTTGTATTGGTCCCATTTCTGCGAGAGCGGACCAGCGGGAGCGTTGCCATTCAGTTCCATATCTTTGCCTTAGCTGACGATTTTCAAAAGTACGGCGGTTGGGACGGCCGACATGCCGAGAAAAATAAAGACCGCAAACAGGATTGCGAAGGCGTCGATGAACGGGGCGGAGCGCTTGTTCCGCAGCCCGAGGGTTTGGAACATGCTGCCGACGCCGTGGCTCAAGTGCCAACTGAGCAGCGCGACCGAAATGATGTAGAAAGCCGAAACCCAGGGAATGCTGAAACCCTGGACCACCATGGAATAGACGTCGGGTCGGCCTGCGGCATCGGGGGGCAGATTGTGGGCAAAATGTTCGTGCAGGATCGTGCCGACCGTGAAATGCAAAATGTGAAATACGAGGAAGGCCAAAACGATGAGGCCGCTGTAGATCATGGTCCGGGAAGCGAGGCTGGCGGCGCTGCGTTCCTTTTTATAACCGATCGGACGGCCTCTCCAGTTGTCGTGAACCAAGCCAATCGCGGCAAGGATATGGACGGATGCAGTCAGAAGGAGGCAGATGCGAAAGCCCCAGAGGACTTCGTTGGAGGCTTTGAGGAGAGCGGCGTAGGCGTTGAGGGTATTGGAGCCCAGAAAAATCTGGAGATTACCGAGGGTATGAATGACGATAAAAGCGGCGAGGGCGATGCCGCTAAGACCCATGAGGATTTTTTTACCAATGGAAGAAGTGACGATCTGCAATAAGACTTTCATATGTATGGGGGTCTATTACCAACAGTAATAATGGATAAAAATATGAGGTTACAGACTTATGTCAAAACACAATCGGACAGGGTTTGAAATTATTAGTTTGAGTCACAACATATCGATTTTATCTAATACATCCATTAGGTCGGTTTCAGGACGCTGCAACAGCCCCAAGCGCCAGCCCGCCCGCCGCCCGCCTTCTCCATCAAACAAATCGTCGTCCCCCAACAACAACGCCTCCGACGCCCGGATCCCAAACAATTCCTGCGCGCGCTGAAAAATCAGCGGGTGCGGTTTTTCTACGCCCACTTCGCTCGAAATCACCAGATGCTCAAAATGCCGGCTCAAATCCAGCCCTTCCAATATCCCGCGCAAACGCCGGTCCCAATTCGAAAGCACCCCGCAACGCAAACCCATGCCATGCAGTTTTTCCAAGGCCAGCAGCGCGTCCGGATAAATTCTCCACAACTCGGGCCTGGCAAACATCGCATAGACCTCCTGAAAGTAGTCTTCAAATGGAAAATCATCGGGCATCCCCTGGCCCCGCCAACTGCGCCGGACCAATCCTTTCCACCAAGCCTGGTCATCCATGACACGGGCGCCCTGCACCGGGTCGCGCGGTTTCATTTCCTGCCAGGCCCGTTTGAACTCCTTCTGCAAGGCCTCCTCATCCGCATGCAATCCATAATGGGAAGCCACCAACGCGTAGTAATGACCCACGGGCGCCGCAGTCCGTATCAGCGTCCCGCCTGCGTCAAAAAAGACGACTCGAATCCGGTTAGCCATTGAGCGGCACCTCATGCTCTCTATCATGGAGTAGCGCCAGAACCTGGCCAGTCAGATAAAGAGACCCGGTCACCAGCACCCCCCCTCCCCCTGCCCGCGCCCGCTCCAGTGCGCCGCGCACGTCCGCGTGCATCGACACCTCGGCCCGGTGAAAGCTGCGGCGCATTTCCTCCAACGAGGCCGTTCGAGGCGAAGCCAGCGCCGCCAGGCGCACAGATGTCCCCGGACGGTCGATGAGCCGGATCATGCCCTCCACATCCTTGTCCGCCAGGCAGCCGAACACAATTTCTTCCGGCCCGGCGCCGCACCAAAGCGTCCAGGACTCCAGGGCCAGCCTCAATCCGTCCGGGTTATGCGCGCCATCCACGACAAGCGGCGGATTTTTTGCAATGATTTCAAAGCGCCCCGGCCATTTCGCCTGCAACAAGCCACGCACTTTTGTCTGTTGCGGAATTTTCCAGCCCAGCGTTTCCAGCGCGTCACAGGCCTTCAACACCAAAATCGCGTTATCGGGTTGATAGGAACCCTTGAGCCCGATCTGATAGCCATGCCCATCCGACTCAAACTCCAGCAGGCCGCTGCCTTGGTCGGCAAAAACTTTGCCGGGCCGGCCGGAAACTACAATCGGACAGCCGAGTTCCTTCGCTCGGGAACAAAGCACCCGCCCAGCCTCCGGGGGCAGCGACGCAGGATAAACAACCGGGCGCCCCGTTTTCAGAATCCCCGCCTTTTCGGCCGCAATCGACTCGATCGTGTCGCCCAGGTAATTCATGTGATCGTAGCCAATGCTCGTAATCAAGCAGCACTCCGGCTCCACAACATTGGATGAGTCGAGCCGCCCTCCGAGCCCCGTCTCCAGCACCACAATATCCACCCCCGCTTCCTTGAAACATCGAAAAGCCATGGCCGTGGCCACTTCGAAAAATGTCGGTTCAACCCCCTCAGCCCGGCAGTCCTCCACCACGCGCATAAAATAACCAATCTGACGCACCAATTCCTCGCGCGACATCGGCGCACGATCCACCTGGATGCGCTCCACAAATTCCACCAAGTGCGGCGATGTGAACAAACCGACCCGGTAACCGGCCTGCCGTAAAATGGATTCCAGGAATGCCGAACACGAACCCTTGCCGTTGGTGCCGGCAATGTGGACAAATTTGAGCCTGTGTTGAGGATCTCCAATCGCGCGGCAGAGATGCCGCATATTGTCGAGGCCCAGCTTCACACCCGACTTCTGCAGGTTGAAAAGCCAGTCGATGCTGTCTCGGTAGGTCAAGGATTTGTCGCCTCAGCTATTTGCAACCAAAGGAACGGAGGATTTTTGAGAGCATGGGGCGCATATTTTTGCGGTCTATAATATGGTCGATCAACCCGCGCTCCAAAAGAAACTCGGAGGTCTGGAAACCCGGCGGAAGCTCCTGCTGGGTGGTTTCCTTGATGACCCGGGCGCCGGCGAATCCGATCATGGCCCGGGGCTCGGCCACAATGAGATCCCCAAGCGAGGCAAAGCTCGCCATGACACCGGCCATGGTGGGATTGGTCAGGACGGAAATAAACGGCTGCTTTTTTTCAGCCAGTTTGGCCAGGGCCCCGCTGGTCTTGGCCATTTGCATCAGGCTGTACATGCCCTCATACATGCGCGCGCCGCCCGATGCAGAAAAAATCACGACCGGCCTTTTTGACTCCACGCCGCGCTCAATGGCCCGGGTGATCTTCTCACCAACGACGGAACCCATGCTGCCGCCCAAAAAATTAAATTCCATGGCCGCGATCGAAACCCGCATTCCATCCAGCCTGCCCCAACCTGCAATCACGGCCTCGTTCATTCCGGTTTTTTCCCGGTAATTTTTCAAGCGCTCGGCATAGCTGGTCACGCCGGTAAATTTCAAAACATCGACCGATTTCAAATTGCCGTCGAGTTCCTCAAACGTTTCCGGATCGCAAAAGCTCTCCAAGCGGCGCATGGCCGGCAAGGTCATGTGATGGCTGCATTTGGCGCAGACCATGAGATTGGTTTCCAACTCCTTGTTGAACAGCACATCGCCGCAGGAGGGGCACTTGGTCCAAAGCCCTTCCGGGATTTCCTTCTTTTTGGTGCGGATGGAGCTTTTGGGAGAGTATTGGGGTTTCTCAAAATTGGACATGGTCAGCCTCGTGCAACGGTTAGAGCATCAATGCGGCGCGCCCCCGCCTTATGCAGAACTTGGGCGCAGGCATTGATCGTGGCCCCTGTTGTAAACACATCATCTATGATTAGCAGCCTGGCTCCGGCAACGTCAAACCCCCTCTTTAATGCATAGGCCCCGGCCTGGTTCCGCAGACGCTCGCTGCGCCGCAAGTTCGCCTGGGTGTCGGTTGCCCGGATGCGTTCCAGGGCTTTCCAGACCGGCAACCCGGCATGTTTTCCGAGCACGCCGGCCAATTCCTCGGCCTGATTAAAGCCCCTCTCCCGCCTGCGGACCGGGTAGAGCGGCACCGGCACCAGCGCGTCGCAGCGCTCCTGCGCATTCCGGTAAAAGCGTTCATAGCCCTCGATCAGCCATGCCGAAAGTTTCCTGAGATGGTGAAACTGCTGGTCGTATTTAAATCTATGAATCAGTTCCCGCACCGGCCCTTCGGCCCGGTAGGGCGCCCGAGCGCATTTCAGATACCATCTCCGGTTGCGGCAATTGCTGCAAATGCTTTCCTCGTTCAGTTCCCCCTGAAAGGGCTCTCCGCAGAGAAAACAAAAAGGCTCCCGAACCGGGGTCAAATCCCCCTCGAGGGGCGCTTCGGGGTAAAGCAGATTAAGAAAGCTTTCGATCCAGAGTTTCATTCCGGCGGAAGTTCAATACCAGAACTAACAAGACAATCAACACTATATCCGCCCATGCTCCGGCCATGACATCCCGGGAAAACCACGGCCCGGCGTCCGAGGGGCGATTTTCCACCAGTTGATTGAATGTTTTCAGGGAAAAAACCCAGCCCGCGTGAAGGCCCATGGCCGCCCAAAGATGCCCGTAGCGCCATGCAACGGCGCAAAGCAGCAACCCGGCTAGAAATAGTGTCAGCCAGTGCATGAAAAATTCCCGCGGGTTGAGCAAATGCAAAGCCATGCCATGCCAGATTTCGAGCCCCGTACCCCAACTCACCGGGAGAGAAGGATTTTCAGCTTTCAAAAAATGGGCCGTGGCAAAAAAAACGGAACCCAACAACGCCTGCACAATGTTGCCAGTTGGGTTTCTCCTGAGAAACGCCAGAAAAAGGACACCGCGAAACATGGTTTCCTCCAGTAAGGCCACCAGAACGGCGCTCAAGCCATAGCCGGCCAGATTGCGCCAATTCAGATGCGGCTGCCAGATCATGAGCCCGGCCATGCCCTGCCCCGCATACAACACAGCAATGGAGGAGCAGCCGAGAGCAAACCAGGGCCACACGCAGCTAAAGGCGTAGGCTTGAAAGAACAATCCGCAACGCCTCCAGTCCGCAAGTTTTAAATAGCGGGCCAGAGGCCAGAGCAGTGCCATTGCCGCAACCATCAGCGTCCGATTGAACACCCGTTTCACCGGAACGTGGCCGTGCGAGAAATGATCCACCAGCCACCAGATTGGCGGTGTCAGCAATATGCTCAGCAGTACAATGGCGCAAAAATAGAAAAGGAGGGAAACGATCACCCGGCGCATGGGCGGATTCTGCGTTCCAGCCCCGCCAAGTGCAACGCTTAATGAGGACGCAGGCGCATTGCTGCTTGCCACTGCCATATATCGACTTAGGCTTGATTCGAAGCCGGGGTCGGTGAAGCACAAGCACTGCTTGGGAAAGACTTTGTGAGAGACCTCATGCTGGATTTGTTTCATGACTATGCTCTGGGCATGGCGCTCCTGAATTCCCAGGTTTTCTGGAATCAGGACGGCGGATGTTTTCTAGTGTCAAACCGCAATACCCTTGCCTTCGTAAAATTCACACAGGGGCGGGATTCATGAGCGATTTTTTCAACCAGTTGTTTTCCAACAACAACTTTATGCCCCACGGCCATTGCTACCTTTGGAACCCCGCCCTGATCTGGCTGCACGTGGTTTCCGACGGCCTCATCGCCCTGTCCTATTACTCGATCCCGATCACCCTTGTTTATTTTGTCTCGCGCCGGAAGGACGTGGAATTCGATTGGATCTACATCTCGTTTGCCATCTTCATCCTCAGTTGTGGCATGACGCATCTCATGGAAATCTGGAACATCTGGCACCCGGACTACTGGCTGTCCGGCCTGACAAAAGCGCTAACAGCCGTTTCCTCGCTCATCTCCGCGGTGCTTTTGATCCGGCTCATGCCCAAGGTGATCGTCCTCCCCAGTCCGCGCCAGTTGAAGGAAACCAACGAGGCCCTCCAGTGCGAAATTCACGAGCACAAAAAAGCCTCCGAGGCCGTCCAAAAACTCAACCAGCATTTGAGGAAGCAGGCCGCACTGTTGGAAGCCGCCAATGACGAACTCGAAGCCTTCAGCTATTCGGTCTCACACGACTTGCGGGCGCCGCTGCGGCATATTGACGGATTCATCGACCTGCTGAAAAGCAACCCCGCATTGGAATCAGACCCCGTGAGCCGCCGCCACATGGACGTCATCTCCAATTCGGCGCGTAAAATGAGCCAGTTGATCGACGACCTGCTGGAGTTCAGCCGTCTTGGACGCTCGTCGCTGCAACCCATCCGCTTTGAAATGCGGAAACTTGTGGACGAAGCCATCCATCAAATGGAGCCGGAAACACGCGGGCGCAAAATTTTCTGGAAAATCGGAGAGCTTCCCTCCGTGGAAGGAGATCCGGCTTTGCTGCGGCAGGTGTGGATTAATTTGATATCGAATGCCGTCAAATACACGCAGACGCGCTTTGAGGCCACGATTGAAATAGGCCGGCATTTTTCCAGCGCCAACACCCCGGTCACCGATGATGTCGTGTTTTATGTGCGCGACAACGGGGTCGGATTTGACATGCGCTATGCCTCCAAACTTTTCGGGGTATTCCAGCGCCTTCACAACACCCAAAAATTTGAAGGCACCGGGATCGGCCTTGCGAGCGTCCAGCGCATCCTGCACCGCCACGGGGGCCGCTGCTGGGCGGAGGGCCAGGTGGAACAGGGGGCCACGTTTTATTTCTGCCTGCCCAAAAAACAACCGGAGAGCGCATCATGAACCTCAAGCGGCTTCTTCTTGCGGAGGACAATGAAAACGACATCGAACTCACGCTGGCTGCGCTCAGAAAATGCAAATTGGCCAACGAAGTGGATGTGGTCCGGGACGGGGCTGAAGTGTTGGATTATCTCTACCGGAAGGGCGTTCACGCCGGACGGCCCAACGGACTGCCTTCCGTCATGTTGCTGGATCTCAAAATGCCCCGGATGGACGGCCTGGAAGTCCTGCAACAAATCAAATCAGACCCCGGCTTGAAGCGCCTGCCCGTCGTTATGCTGACCTCGTCCACCCAGGAGGAGGATCTGATCCGGAGTTATGACCTCGGGGTCAACGCCTTTGTTGTGAAACCGGTCGATTTCTCCCAGTTCGTTGAAGCCATCCACAGGCTTGGCGTATTCTGGGCTTTGGTGAACCAAACGGCGCCCGACCGCCCCATCGGAACATAAATATGAACCTGCCCCTGAAAATTCTCTTTTTGGAAGACTCGCCCGCTGACTGCGAACTTGTCGCACAGCGACTTGCCAAAGACGGCGTCTCCTGCGATATCCAGCGCGTCGAAACCCAGCCTGAATTCCAGTCCGGCCTTTCCGGCGCAAAATTCGACCTCATTTTTGCCGACTGCACCCTGCCCGCGTTCAGCGGACAGGAGGCGCTGCGGATGGCCCGGCTCTGGGCGCCGCAGATTCCGTTCATCTTTGTGTCCGGAACCATCGGCGAAGAAACAGCCATTGAATACCTGCACAATGGCGCGACGGATTATGTGCTCAAACACCGGCTCTCCCGGCTGACGCCTGCCGTTCTGCGGGCCATTGCCGAGGTGGAAAAGCGCACGCAATTGGAACTGGTTGAGGAGCGCCTCCAACAGGCGCAGCGCATGGAGGCCATCGGCACGCTGGCAGGCGGCATCGCTCATGATTTCAATAACATTCTGACCATCATCATCGGCCACGCCCACTTGCTTAAGGAATTTTCCGGAAATCAGGAACGGGCCGATGAAATCGCCGTCATCATCCACAATGCGGCGAACCGCGGCGCGGATCTTATCAGGCAAATGCTGGCTTTTGCCCGCAAAAGTCCGGGCCGTCAAAAGGCCACCAACCTCAACTACCGCATCCAATTAACCGTCAAAATGTTGAAGGAGGCATTTCCCAGCAACATCAAATTTAACCTGCATCTGGATGAGGCACTGCCCTCCGTTTTGGCGGACCCGGCACAAATCGACCGCATCCTGGTAAACCTCGCAAGCAACGCCAGGGACGCCATGCCACAGGGCGGTACGCTCACACTGGAAACGAGCCATGCCGATGATATCCCGCTTCCCCCGGATTTGGATATGAGTTCGGAACAATCCTATATTCGACTCAAAATCACCGACACCGGCTCCGGCATGGACCAGGCCGTGCTGCCGCATGTCTTTGAGCCCTTTTTCACAACCAAAGCGCCTGGGAAAGGAACGGGCCTCGGCCTCCCCGTGGTTTACGGTCTGATGCAATCCAACAACGGCACGATCCGGATTGAGTCGGAGCCTGGCAAGGGTACGACTGTAGTGCTCTATTTCCCAACCGCAAAAAAGCGGGAGCCCCAGCAGCAACCCAAAACATTGATCGTGCAGGACAAGCAGCACACGGAAACCCTTTTGATTGTCGAGGACGAGCCGGTCATCCTGCGTTTCCAAAAGATCGCCTTTGAATCACAGGGGTACCACGTTCTGCTGGCGGGCGACGACGAGGAAGCCATCCGCTTCTTCAAGGGCAAAAGAAATAAAATCGACCTCGTGTTTACGGACATCGGCCTGCCCAAACTGGATGGACTGACCCTTTGCTCTGTTCTAAAGGGGATAAAACCGGACTTGAAGACGCTTGTGGCAAGCGGCTATCCCGAAACCGGCTTTAGAAAACGCATGGACGAAATCGGGATCGACGGCTTTATTGCAAAACCCTATCAAACAAACGAAATGCTGAATTCGGTGGCAACAATTCTAAGGCGCAAAAAAACCCAGGGGTTGGTTTCATGACGACGCAACTCCCTTGAAAGATGGCATGATAGCCTGCATAGCCCAGCTCGTGTCTTTCCCAGTTACGTCCAAGCGCTAACAGGTTGACCATTGAAATGAGTATGAAATATGCAGGCTAAAACGGCAAGGCCGTTTCGTCCTTCAGCCCAGGGTTTCACGCCGAAGCCTGCGCGGAGGCGGATACCCTGGGTAAAATCAAAAATCATCCTGAACCCTGAATGGGTTCCGTCCTCCTCTCACTCCTAATCCTTCCCAGGGCCAAATTCGCTTGTGTGGTGATTGCGCGCCGCGCCGATCTCGATTTCAGGCCCCGCCTCGGGATACTCGTAGATGTCCCCTTTGTAATTGCGCAGCAGGATTCTTTCGCCCGTGCGGGCCACAATGTAATCCGGATTCAACGGGATTTTCCCGCCGCCGCCCGGTCCGTCCACCACATATTGCGGAATGGCATAACCCGTCGTAAATCCGCGCAGTTTATCCATGATCTCCAGCCCCTCCTGGATCGTCGTGCGCAGATGCGCCGAGCCGCGGATCAAATCACATTGGTAAAGATAATAGGGGCGCACACGGCACATCAGAAGCTTGTGCAAAAGCTCCTTCAGGACATCCGCATCGTCGTTGACTCCGCGCAGCAGCACGGCCTGGTTCCCCAGGGGAATGCCGGCGTCCGACAATCGGCCCAGGGCGTCGCGGACCTCGCTGGTTAGTTCCTTTGGATGGTTGCTATGGATGCTGATCCACAGCGGATGGTATTTTTTCAGCATCGCGCACAACTCGGGCGTGATGCGTTGCGGCAGGAAAATAGGCACCCTCGAACCGATCCGGACAAATTCGATGTGCGGAATCCTGCGCACGCGCGAAAGCAGGCTTTCCAGCTTGGCGTCCGACAACAACAACGGGTCCCCGCCCGAAAACAGCACATCGCGGATCTCTTCATGCTTTTCCAAATAACGGAAGGCCTCCTCAAAGTCCGTCTCCAATTCCTGCTCCCCGACACCGCTGACCACCCGGCTCCGCGTGCAATAACGGCAATAGGAAGCGCAGCGATCCGTCACCAGAAACAAAACACGGTCTGGATAGCGGTGAACCAGGCCGGGCACCGGCATCATCGAGTCCTCCCCGCAGGGGTCCGCCATCTCTTCCCGCAAATAGGTGGATTCCTCCAGCCGGGGAATCACCTGTCGGCGGATCGGGCAGTCGGGGTCATTCACATCAATCAGATTGAAAAAATGAGGCGTGATCGACATCGCGAGCTTGCTGCCCGTCAAAATGATCCCGGCGCGTTCTTCCGGAGTCAGGCCCATATACCGCTCCAACTCTTCCAGAGAGTTGATGCGATGGCGCAATTGCCAGCCCCAGTCGTTCCAGTCTGTGGGAGAGACGGAACCCCAAAAACCGGGGTATGATGAATTAAAACGTATCCTGCTCAATTCGAGTTGAAGGTTAGCTGTGTTAAGGATATCCCTCACTTTGCCGTTGTCAAATTTGCGGCAGCAGAAAAATAGGGGTTTGGATAAAAATATAAGATATTGAATACAAATGAGTTACAAGTAATGCATTGCGCAGTCCGGGTTTTGGGTTCACTTTTAATGCTATGAACAACGTTCAACCCAGGCTTTATGTCAAGGAGGGCTGCCCTTGGTGCCACGAGGCCTCCGAATTCCTGGATCGGCATAAAATTCCCTACGAGAGAATTGTTGTCACGGGCGACCACACCGCCATGAATGAGATGGTCAAGGTCTCAGGCCAGAGCAAAGCCCCGACACTGCGCTGGAATGGCAAGGTGCTGGCGGATTTTGGTGTAGAGGAGCTTGAAGCTTTTCTGAAAAAGGAGGGCGCAATTTAACCTCTTGCAGCCCGGTAACCGCCTCCTACCATCGGAGGCATGTCAGACAACCTGGTCGCCCGCTATTCTGTCAACGGAAACCCCGTTGAAGTGCTTGAAATCGTCAACGAACCCCAGCCACAGCCGTCTTCCGGTGAAATTCTCATCGAGATGCTCTATGCCTCCATCAATCCTTCCGACATCAACATGCTCGAAGGCACCTACGGCATCAAAGCCACCCTCCCGGCCATCGCAGGCAATGAAGGCTGCGGCAAGGTACTGTCCCTCGGCAGCGGCGTAACGGGATTCAAAACAGGCGACCTCGTCAAACCCCCCGCCTCGCGCGGAACCTGGCGGCAACGCCTCACCTGCCCCGCAAGCGAATGCATCCGCCTGCCCGAATCTCTTTCACCCGAAAATGCGTCGATGATCTACGTCAATCCGCCCACCGCCTGGCGGATGCTGCACGACACCGTCAAATTGCAACCGGGTGAATGGGTCATCCAAAACGCCGCGAATTCGGCCGTGGGCCGTTCCGTCATCCAAATCGCCAAAGCCCTCGGCTGGCGCACGATCAACCTGGTCCGCCGCGAAGAACTCGTTTCCGAACTCCGGGAACTCGGGGGCGATATCGTGGCGGTCGAAGACCCGGATCTTTCCAAAAAAATCAAGGAATGGACCGGAGGGAAGCCGCCACGCCTGGCGCTGAATGCGGTCGGCGGCGACAGCGCTTCACTCCTGGCCAAATGCCTGGCCGACGGCGGCCATCATGTGACCTACGGCGCGATGTCGAAACAACCCCTGAAGCTCTCCAACGGGTTTCTGATTTTCAAAAACATCACATTTCACGGATTTTGGATGACGCGCTGGTACAAAAACGCAGCGGCTGCCGAACGCGACGCGCTGTTCAACGAACTGGCCATGCTCTTCGCCGCTGGGAAACTTAAAATCGCCATCGACAAAATTTTTCCGCTGGCCGAAGCCAAGACGGCTGTCGGTGCGGCCTTGCAGGAAAAACGCGGCGGGAAGATTTTGTTAAAGCTCAATTGATAGCAAAAGACTTTTTTACAGGAAGATCGCAAAGGACACAAAGACATTGAAGGTTGCGCCACCATTGATCCATCCCCCTGACAAGGGGGTTTGTGTTTTTGATCTAAAAATGAGGCTGTAAGAATATGAAATCCAAAAAATGGCTCTTCCGATCCGGCATTGTTCTTCTGGCCTTCATTGTTCTGATCGCGCTCTTCTATGCCGAGGAGGATTGGCGCGGGGCTCGCGAATGGGCGCGGGTGGAAAAGGAACTGCGCGCCAAGGGCGAACGACTGACCCTGGACGAACTTCTCCCGCCGCCGGTGCCCGACGAGCAAAACGTGGCCGCCGCGCCAATTTTCAAGGAACTCTTTCCCGACAATAAAGATGCGCGGCTTCTTAAATTAAAACTCACTCCACTTCCCGGCAAAAAAATGCCTTCGCTTGCCACTGATAACAGGGATGTTGATTTGACAGCCTGGCAGGAGGCTTTGACCGGTGTCCGCAACGAAAAGACCGCAGCTCAGGACATACTTAAATATCTTTCGCAGTACGACAGCTTGACTGAAGAACTTCGAGTCGCATTGGACCGCCCCTATGCCCAATGGCCATTCAATAAAAAAGACCCCTATGCAACCCAAGTTCCTCATGTGGGCGTCGTACTCAATACAGCAAAAGTGCTGGCACTGTCAGCAGGGGCGGAGCAAAAAATTGGAAACAGCGACAAGGCGCTTCATGACTTAAAACTCATTTTCCGACTCTGCGATTCCGCATGTTCAAACAGAACACTGATAGGTCATTTGGTTGCTCTGGTCACAGACAGCATCGGATTGGGAATGTTTCAGACGGGATTATTCGAGCATTCATGGTCTGATACCCAACTCGCCGAAGTCCAAACCCTGCTTCACAACAAAACTCCGTTACTAACTTATCAAGAATCTTTCCGTATCGAGCGGGCAAGTTTCAACCAATACACTCGCCTGCCCTCCGAAGAGCAAGCAAATCTCTTTTCATCCATCCCCGACGAGTCCAATACCAAACCTCAAACGAATGTTATTTCATTCCCCTATCTGTTTTTGCGGCTCAGACCTCAAGGCTGGACTGATTTTGACCGCGCATTCGGAAACGAAACCATCCAAAAGTACTATATTGCCGCAATTGATCCTAAGAATCATCGAGTATTCCCATCTATGATTCGCGCTGAAAATCATCTAGTTGCCGACTCTCGAAGAAATCTCCTGCTTACAGCGTGCTACCGCCTTTACAGCACTATTTTAATCCTCCCCGCGTTGGATGGAATAGTCATTCGCACAAGCCAGTATCAAACCCTGCTTTCCGAGGCTGATATTGTCTGTGCGTTGGAACGCTACCGGCTGAAATACCACACCCTGCCCGACTCGCTCCAGGCTCTCGTTCCGGCCTATCTCGACAGCGTTCCGCACGACATCATCAACGGCCAGCCGCTCATCTACAAACGCGTCGGGGAGCAGGATTTTATTCTTTACTCAGTGGGCTGGAATGAAAAAGACGACGGCGGAGTCGTGAATAAAAAGCACAAGGACCAGGGCGACTGGGTCTGGGCTTCCAAGCCCGAGCTCTATCACACTGTGGAATAACAAAAACCGTTTCGCGCCAAGAACGCCAAGCGCGCTAAGCGGTTGCTTGTATTAAATCCAAAAAAATCTGTTTTGGATTTTCTTTGCGCCTTTTGCGCCTTTTCGCGGCCAACTTTGTTCCAGTTTTCGGTTTTTAAGTTTCTCTTCGCGTTCCATTGCGATCTTCCTGTAAAAAAGTCTTCTGCTTTCAGTTTCTGAATTCTGCATTCTGAATTCTACATTTCCTGTGCGATCTCCTCAGCCGGATAAGTCACAATCTCCGCCAGGGTCGGATGATAATGCGGGATCTTCAAAAATTCCCCCACTGTCGCGCGGTAGTGCATCGCCACGGCAAACTCATGAATCAAGTCCGACGCATGCGGCCCCACAATCTGCGCGCCCAAAATTTCGCCCTTTTTCGCATCGGCAATGATCTTAACAAACCCGTCCTCCGCCCCCATGATCATCGATTTTCCATGGTCGTTGAACGGATACTTCGCCACCCGAACCACCCTGCCCGCTTGCGCGGCTTCCTTTTCCGACATCCCAATGGCCGCCAACTCGGGTTCGGTGAAAACCACCTCCATTTTCAGGCGGTAATCCATTTTTTCCAGACGTTTCTCTCCCTCGCCCTTCAACAATCTCACGGCGTTGCGCGCCGCTGTTTCCCCCTGCGCAATGGCCGTGTGCACCACTTCGTACGGCCCGCAGACATCGCCCGCGGCAAAAATGTGAGACCGGCTGCTCTGCATCGTCCGTGAAATTTTCACCGCGCCCTGCTCAATCTTCACCCCGGCCTTTTCAAGCCCCAACGCGGCTATCGCAGGCCTCCGGCCCAGGGCATACAGGATTTCCTGCACTTCCACCGACATCAATTTGCCACCCTTGCGAAAGACGACTTTCTTGCCTTTGCCTGACTTCTCAATCTTAACCAATTCCGTGTCCAAATGGACCTTCATGCCTTCCTTCGCAAACACATCGGTCAACACGCCGGCCAGATCGGCATCCTGCGATCTCAGCACCTGCCGGCTGCGCTGGATCAACGTCGTCTTGACACCAAGATGATGGAAATATTGCGCGAATTCCAACGCAACGGCCCCGCCTCCCAATACCGCGATGCTTTTCAGCGGCTTGTCCAAATGGATGGCTTCGTCGCTGGTGATAAACCCCGTTTCCCTCAATCCGGGAATATCCCGCACCGCCACCTCCGAGCCCGTTGCCAGCACGAAAGTTTTTCCCCTCACGATTTTTTTCCCGCCGCCTTTCAACCGGATTTCAAGCGTGTTGGCATCGACAAACGACGCCATCCCGCGGATAAAGTCGAAATTGCCCTTTTCCAATTGACCCCGGCGATGCCCGGCAAAGTCCTCAATCAGACGGTTTTTGCGCGCAATGATTTTTTTCCAGTTGGCCGAGGGCTTTGAGGCTGACAATCCGAATTCGCCAGCCCGGCGGATGGCCTGAAGACGGTGGGCGGATTCCAGCAGAGCCTTGGTCGGCATGCAGCCGCGGAGGATGCACAAACCACCCACTTGGGTTCCACCCTCGATGACAGCGGTTCTGGCCCCGAATGCCACTGCGCTGCGCGCCGCCGCATAGCCGCCGCTGCCCCCGCCAATGACGACAACGTCGTATTCCTTGATACCCTGTAAGCTCGTCATGGTAAAAACATTTAACGCAAAGGGCACAAGACGCAAAGCCGCAAAAGAAACTTATTTTTAACCACGGTTGAATCGGATAAGCGCGAAGGTGAAAGCAGCAACTTGAAACTGAAAACCTGCCTGTCTGCCATAGCCTACTCGGCCTCCACAACCTTGGTGGCGAAGCTGGAAAATCTGAAATTTAAATTACACAGAGGTGATTTGCCACAGTGTTACTCTGCGATCTCCCTGTAAAAAAGTGTTTGCGCCTTGGCGTCTTATGTTCGCACACCGGACGAATCCGTCCTTTGGAGGACCCTTGGCGTTAGGAACGTGTTCTTTTATTCACTATTCAGGCAAATTGCTTGAGCACCGGCATTTCCTCAACCCGTTCGCGGCGGCTGGTGAATTTCGTGTAAAGAAACTTGCAGGCGGGGACATTGCTGCGCGTGACAACCGAGGCGGTATCCAGGCCTTCATCGGCCAGCAATTTCAGGCTTTGCCAGAGCAACGCCGTTCCGGCCCCGCGGCAGCGGTATTCTTCCATCACGCAAATTCCGCTCACCAATTGGCGCGGCGCGGTGGGATCGGTCAGCAAGGCGCTGGCCCCGATGATGCGTTTGCCATCCTCCACAATCAAAACCCGGAAGTCCTTTTCGCCCATGCCCTTGAGAATGGCCTCCTTCAATTCGGCCAATCGCTCCAGGCTGGCGATGCCCCAGGCCAGCTCAGCCAGATAGGAGCGTTCTACAACATTGTAAACTTCCTCCCGCTCATCCTCCTCGGCCTTTCTTATTACGAATCCGCCGTTCAGTTTCGGTTCCTTTGCCGGCAGACTTTTGAGTTCCCAACTAAAACGAATCCAATCAGGCTTGTACATCCAGTAAAGTTTGTAACGCAATTAACAATTGGCAAGGGTTTTCCTTAAAACAACCGCCGCGCCTGTGCATAACCTAAAGCGCCAAAAATGGTTTTGCAGATATCACACCATCCATTACCTTAGCCTGCATGTCTCACAGACTCCTGGAAAATCACGCCGCTTCTTTTTCTTGTCTGCAGGCAGGAAAGCAAGTGCTGGGGGCATGCAGGCTATTGCGCCTTATCTTCATCGCCTTCTGCCTCCTTGCTTTTACGGCAAGCTCCCGCGCTGTACCGGAGCTTCCTCCCCTCAAGGTCGGCATGGAACTTTCCTATCCGCCGTTCGAAATGACCGATGTCCAGGGCCGCCCCTCGGGCGTGAGCGTTGAGTTGGCGCAAGCCCTGGGCCATAGCCTGCAGCGCAGCGTCGAGATCCAAAACACTTCCTTTGACGGCCTCATCCCCGCCCTTCAAACAAAAAAAATCGACCTCGTCATTTCGTCCATGACGGCCACGCCCGAACGCGCCACGGCGATTGATTTTTCCGAGCCCTACCTCACCACGGGGCTCTGCCTTCTCGTTCCGAAATCTTCCGGCTTGCAAACTGCCTCCGATCTCGAACAGCCCGGGAAAAGAATTGCCGTAAAAAAAGGCACCACGGGACATCTGTTTGCCAGCAAACGCTTTCCCAAGGCCCAGATTCTGGTTTTCGACAAGGAATCCGCCGCAGTGCTTGAAGTTTCCCAAGGCAAGGCGGACGCTTTTATTTACGACCAGATGTCGGTTTTTGAACACTGGCAGAAGGACCCGGCGCATCTCAAAGCCATCCTCACCCCCATTCAAACCGAATTCTGGGCCATCGGCCTGCGCAAAAACGATCCTTTGAAAGCGCGCATCAACGCCTTCCTGGCGGATTTTCGCAGGCAGGGCGGTTTTGAAAAATTGGGAGACAAATACCTGAAACAACAAAAGGACGCTTTCAAGGAACTCGGCATTCCGTTTGTGTTTTGATGCGGCATATCCTTGTTCGTGAGCCAAAATGAGCCCCCGCCCTCCGTAGTTGCGGGCTTGCCATCAGCGGATTCAAACCTATCCTTTTCCCCATAAGAGCGGCGCCTGTCCAAACCAAGCCGGGCACGCTCATTCAACCCTGCATATTATGAGCAAATATATTCTCGGCGGAATCGGGCTGATTATTGCCGCAATCGTGCTTCTGGGCCTGGTCCTTGCCGGCTGGGCGGTGGGTAGTTATAACAGTATGGTAGGCCTCAAACAGGGCGTGGATGCCCAGTGGGCCGAGGTCCAAAACCAATACCAACGCCGCGCCGACCTGATTCCCAATCTCGTCCAGACCGTTTCCGGCGCTGCCAATTTCGAGAAATCGACCCTGACGGACATCATCCAGGCCCGCGCCAGCGTCGGCCAGATGCGCCTCGACCCGAATCAGGCCCCCTCCGATCCAGCCAAGCTCCAGGCCTTTGAACAAGCCCAGGCCGGGCTGGGAAATGCGCTGTCCCGCCTTCTGGTCGTTTCCGAACGCTACCCCGAATTGAAAGCCAATGAGAATTTCCAAAACCTGCAGGCGCAATTGGAAGGCACGGAAAACCGGATCACCACCGCCCGCAATCATTTCAACGTGGCAGCCCAAAGCTACAACACAGCCGTCCAGCAATTCCCCGGAGTTGTCCTGGCGGGAATGTTCGGGTTCACGCCGCGGCCTTATTTCCAGGCAAAAGAAGGCAACGAAGTTCCCCCGCCCGTGCATTTTGATTTCAACAGCCGCAAATAATGCCACTGCCACGATGAATTTTTAATCATGAGTTTGCGATTAATCATTCATAGGGCTTTCCTTGCACGGATTGCGTTATTTGCCACCCTTCTCTTGAGTGTCGGCGCCGGATCTGCGCTCCACGCCCAGAATCTTCCACCCAAGCCTCTTCGCTATTTCAACGACCAGGCAGGCGTCGTGGACACGGCAACCGCAACAGCCATCAACCAGCAACTCGTCGATTTTGAGCGCAGCACGTCAAATCAGATCGTGGTCGCGATTTATCCCCGGCTGCCCGAGGGCGCGGAAATCGCCCAGTACGCGACCGACACGTTTAACACCTGGGGCGTGGGCCAAAAAGGCCGCGATAACGGCGCGGTTCTTTTTGTTTTCGTCCAGGACCATAAAATGTTCATCAGCACCGGCCGCGGACTGGAAGGCGCGCTGCCCGACGCCATTTGCAAGACCATTATCACCCGCGAAATTGCGCCGCGCTTCCGGCAAAACGATTATTCCGGCGGAATTCGGGCCGGGGTCAACGCGATGCTGGCCGCCACCAAGGGCGAGTATCACGGCACCGGACAGACGCGGGCGGAGCAACGTACTTCTGGCAATAGCGGTTTTCCGCCGATACTTGGCCTTCTGCTGATACTTTTTTTCATTATAGCCATTCTCCCTAGGCTGGGAGGCGGTTCGCCCTTCATTTATACCGGCAGCAGTTATGGAAGAAGTGGCGGTGGAGGCTGGGGAGGAGGATTCGGCGGCGGGGGTGGTGGCGGTGGATTCAGCGGGGGTGGCGGCTGTTCCGGAGGCGGAGGCGCAGGCGGCGGCTGGTGATGCGATTTGCCAATCAGACGAGATCCATCTCATGAAACTCAAACATTTTCTTAACGGCGTCGAACATGAGCGCGTGTTGCACGCAATCCGCGCGGCAGAACAAGGGACCACAGGCGACATCGTACTGTTGATCAGCCATCGCCGGACGAATGACCCACTTGCCGCGGCGCATAAAGCGTTTGGGAAGCTTCATTTGAAAAGCGTCGGCGGGAAGAACAGCCTTTTGATTTTTGTGGCGCCCGAATCACAGAAGTTCGCGGTTGTGGGCGGTACCGCTTTACATGAAAAAGTCGGTCAAAAGTGGTGGGATGATCTGATGGTTATTCTGGCCGAACATTTCAAGGAGGCCCGCTACACCGAGGGTCTCCTCGCCGTCCTTAACAAGGTGGGGCAAGCCTATAAGAACCATTTCCCGGCAGCCACAGCGCAGAACCGAAAAGGCCGGCGCGACATCATAGAGGAAAACGCGCGCTCTGCAAAAGTTGCCAGCAAACGCCGAAAACCGTCACCGGCAGGAAAACCTGGAAAAAAGCAAAAACGGAAGTTACGCCGGACATCCTGAAAAGCGTTGCTGTTTGTGTGCCCAAAATTGTTTATCTCTGCATCCCGGACTTGACGCAAAGTCAACTTCAACTTAAACTTCAACTTAAACTTCAACTTGATGAAAACCGTGACCATGCTGGAATTTCGCCGGAATGCCGCAGGCATCCTCAAACGCCTGGCCAAAGGCGAGCGCATGCTGCTTTCCCATCGCGGCAGGCCCGCCGCTCGACTGGAGCCAATTCATGCCACGGCATCCCAATCGCCGCTCAACGACCCCTTCCTTACAATTGGCGCCCGCGCCAAGCCCAGTCCCAAGGGCAAAACCCGCCACGCAGATATTGATGCGATCCTCTATGGCCGCCGCTGATGTATTCATGGACAGCGCGGGCTTTCTTGCGCTTTGGGACGCTGCGGATGAATACCACGGCTCAGCCGTCCGCCTACAACAAGAATTGGCACACCATAAACGACGCTTCCTGACGACCGATTATATAGTGGATGAAACTGTCACATTATTACGGGTACGTCACAGCCACGCTGCCGCATGCAGCTTTCTCGATGCGATGCAAGCCAGCGAAATCCTTCGCTTGGAGTGGGTCGATTCTGAACGGTTTCAGGCCGCCGCTTCTGTTTTCCGCAAACACCATGACAAGGAATGGTCCTTCACCGATTGCGTGAGCTTCGCTCTCATGAATGAACTGAAAATCCGCGATGCCTTTACCACCGACCACCATTTCCGCCAGGCCGGCTTTGTTCCGCTATTAAAAGCCTGAAACAACACCGGTGCGGTTAAAATTGATAGATGCACAATTCAGCCGCTGAGCCGTCGGGCTTGGAAAGTGTCTTGCTCATGGAGTACTATTATGTTCCGCAAGGCCTAACCTGCATATTTCATACTCATTTCAATGGTCAACCTGTTAGCGCCGGGACGTAACAGCGGCAAGACATGTGCTGAGCATATGCAGGTTATTGCAAAACCGCCTCAAAATAAGGCGGTTCCAATTCAAAAATCAAAACAAAATACCCATTCAGGCGGTTTTGCTTGTAGCCCGGATGTTGCCACACACTCGGTTTCTGCCACACTTTGGAGCAGGACACTTTGCCCGGGATTTCAGAAGCGTGTGAAACATCCGGGCTAAAGTCACGCAACATGAATTTCAAATCCGGCTAACATGCCCGGATCGGGACATAGCCATGTACAAGACCTCCTTTGGAAAAAACAAATTGGTAAAGTTGAATACCCCGCGCTCGGAATGCGCCCGCGCACCCAAGCAGGTAATACCGCCACATCCTGTAAAAGCGCCCGCCAAAACGGTTTTCAAAGCGCTGCCATGATTTGCGAAACCTGTTTTCCCACGCAAGCAGGGTTGGATCATAGTACGCGCCGAAATTATGGGTGTCTTCGAGGACGAACAAGCCCTCCGCAGCCCGCGCCACCAGCGACGCCGAAGGCAATATGGAATTCGGGAAAATGTATTCTGAGATCCAGGGATCGGGACGTGGAATGGATTCAATATCCGCTATGGTGTGGCAAAGAAAAAGGCCGTCGTCCTTCAAACAACGGTCGGCGGCTTTCATATAATGGCGATAATTTTTGTACCCGACATGCTCCAACATCCCCACGCTCACAATGCGGTCGAAGGGTTCCGAAACATCGCGGTAGTCCTGCAAACGGATTTCAACAGGCAAACCGCGGCAGAACTCTTCGCCATAGCTTTGCTGCTGCTTTGAAATCGTGATGCCAATGACCGTGCAGCCATACCGCTGCGCCGCGTATTTCGCCAATCCGCCCCAACCACAGCCGATGTCGAGCAAACGCATGCCGGGCCGAAGATCGAGCTTTCGGCAGATCAAATCCATTTTCAACCGCTGGGCTTCGTCAAGATCGGCGGTGTTTTGGAAATACGCGCAGGAATACTGCATCGTCGGGCCCAGCATGGCTTCGAAAAAGTCGTTGCCCAGGTCGTAATGCCGTTCCCCCACAAGACGGGACCGGCTCTTGCTTTGCAAATTGATCACTGCCGAAAGCGCTACCGCCATCAGCACACGAACATTGCTCCCCCAATGTTTTTCAAGATTCGCGCGCTTGGCCCGAAAACACATTTCATCAATGGCATCACAGTCCCACCATCCCTCCATATAGGCTTCGCCGAAGCCGAGGAGTCCATCGGCCAAAACCCGCCGGTAGAACCGGTCATTATGGACCTGAATGTCCCACGGACGTCCACCGCCGATTCGAATGTCGGCAGACTCGAATATCTCACGAAGCATCGCCTCCGCCCAAGGCCATCGCGCCGGGAGTTCGGAGACCCCGAAATGGCTGTGCTTGATGATTTGCATCATTCCACTTGTCGAAAAATTTCCGACAGCTACCTTGACCCTTTAATGGGCCTGTAGCTCAATGGTTAGAGCAGGGGACTCATAAGGGGCAAGCGCTTTTTTCAAGGTTTTTCAAATTCTTGCAAGACCTTGCCAGTCTGACGGTTATATCAGATTCTGTTTTGCGTGATTGTTCACGGTTTTGTGCAGTTTTGCCAAAAAATCACCTATAACCGTGAATTTGACCGTGAACGTTTGGCTCCCTTTTTCTCACAATCTCTACATCTTCCAATCAGCCCGGCAGTGTGCGTTCCTAACATCCAACGACTCCCCTGCCCTACGTCTTCTGACTGCGACAGGCATGTATTCTGAAATCCACTCCAGGCGGCACGATGCTGGATAAGAGTATAGAATCTCTTTCCCATTCTCTCTCTGTCTAGCGCGCCCGGCAATGAGGGCACCTAAACAAAATTCAACACCCGTCCGACGCGCCTCTCCTCCGTCACGGGGCGCGGTGGATGGGTGTTCTGAAATCCTCTCCCGGTGACAGCAAGCGCCGTGACGCGAACGCAAGGGAGGGGCGCGGGGCTTGCTCATGATTTTGAAAAAGTAGTCGGCTGAAATGGTTCCATTAGAATGTTTTTTGGCATTCAATGCCAATAGTTGGTTGGAACAAGCCTACCAGCGACGGTGACGGGTCGAGCGAGACGTGCAAAACGCGAGCGCGAGCCCGTCCACGGTTGCGGCCTTGAATGGAAATTTAAAGGCGGAAACGAAGGAGCGGGTTTTGGCGAAGCCAAAGGCCCGCTCTTTCGCCCGTCCTGGATAAAAGAGGCATTGGCCTTTCATGGCAGTATCTGGCGGGAGGATTGGAGCAACGTGGCTCCATGCCGGAGGCGGCACGATGAAACAATGGGTGAATGCTTGATGCAGCACAGGAGCAGCATCGATTCATTATGGAGCATGTTCTCGAACCATGAAGCATGGCAAGTGTATGAAAGAAGCAGAATCGGAGTACGATGGTCACGGCGCGGATGAAGCAAGGAAAGAGCCGGATGCACAGTCGGCGAGGCAGGTTCAATTTTTGTTGAGGCACAGATTCAGGGGGTGAAGAGGGGTTGCATTCAGTGGCAACGTGGAAACAGGATGGATGAAATGCGGTGTCACCCCCTGTCAGAATAGAACAGGCATGGCTCTGGCAAGGGTGAATACCCGATGTGTCACGGAAGCGGAGTTGATTCACGATGGAAAATCCTCTCGAACCATGAAGCACGACAGATGCAGGATGGAAGCAGGATTGAAAAAGCAGGGCCGCATTGCCAGTTACCACGGAACAAGCATGGCAGCGGCGCGGAATCAGAATTGGTTCATAACTGGAGCAGGCTCTTTCAAGTATGAAGCACGGCGGATGCAGCATGGAAGCATCGTGACGCATGAATGAACGGGGCTGAACAGCCCTTGACCGAACCCCGTTCGGAGTGGCGTGTTCGTTGCAAAGTATTGAAAGGTTCTGGCGAATGCTTCGATAGGGACTGTTTGAATTCACGAGTCGCTAACGCCGATACTACTTTGTAATACCAAGTAGTCTTTGAAGCCAAGGTGGGCCATGTGTTTAGTTGGTTGGCATGGTTCGATTCGACAAACCCTGCCGGAATGTCGCCGGAGCTATGGAATACTTTTCCCAGCATTTGGGCAAAGGTGATTATCTGACCCAGCAAGGCCAGTCCGAAATGGTGTGGATGGGGAAAGGAGCGATCCGCCTTGGTTTGTCGGGCCATGCCCAGGAGCAACATTTTTCCCAGTTGTGTTCCGGGAAACATCCGTTTACTGGGGAAAAGCTGGGGGTGCGGGACATGGGGGCGAATCGAAGGGTCTGCTTCTTTGGCCAAATCTCGGCACCGAAAGATGTTTCCATTGCCTATTTGGTCGGTGGCGATGAACGGATTGCCGGATGGTGGAATGAGGCTGTACAAGACACCTTGATGGAAATTGAAGCCACCACGTTAACCCGTGTGCGTAAAGCCGGGGCGATGGAAAATCGTCAGACCGGCAACATGGTTGCGGCGGTTGTCACGCATGACGCCAGCCGGAGCCTTGATCCCCAGTTGCACACCCATGTCTGCATCATGAACGTGACCTATGACGAGGTGGAACAGCGCTGGAAAGGTGTGGAGCCCTCCGGGTTCTATCGGCATCAGGGTTATTTCCGAGAAGTCTGCTACAATAAACTCTCCCAGCGAATGGTGGAAGCGGGCTATGAACTCGAAAAGGCCCGGACGCTGGGTTTCATCGTCAAAGGTTTCCCACCTGAACTGCGGGATAAATTCAGCAAGCGGCGGAAAGACATCCTCGAAAAAGCCGCCGCCCTGGGTGTGAAATCCCAGGATGGATTGCACAAGATTGCCGGAAGCAGCCGTTCCGGAAAACAAAACATCGAAACTTCGGAACTTAAAACACGTTGGATCAAGGAAAGCGGGGAAGCGTTGACGACGGTTCAAGCGGTGATTGCTTCAGCGGATGGCAAGCCCAACCCCGGTTTATCGGTCACAGCTTCGGAATCTGTGCGTTATGCCGAAGAACATTTGTTTGAGCGGTGTTCGGTGACCGATGAGCGGGCCATCCTGCGGGAAGCTCTCATGTATGGCCGTGGTCAGGTGTCATTGGAACAACTCCGTTCTGAGATTGAAGAAAAGGTGAAGTCCGGTCTTTGGATTCGTAAGGGCGAAAAAATCACTTCCAGGGAAACACTCCGCATGGAACAGGAATACATCACCTGGGCCAGGCTGCGCCGGGGCAAACTGGGCTCCTTGGGTGATGCGTCCCAAGTGAATCCGAATTTGAGCAAGGAACAATTCCGGGCGGTCCAGAAAATCCTCCGTTCTTGGGATCGAATCGTTGTTTTGCAGGGAGATGCCGGAACGGGTAAGACAACTACCTTGAAGGAAGTGGTTCGAGGGATTGAACGCAGGGGCGGCAAGCCTTTTTGTTGCGCCCCCTCTTCCGGTGCCGCCGATGTGTTGCGAAAAGATCTGACGGCGGATGCCAACACTCTGCAACAGCTTCTGGTCAATCCGTCCCTGGACGCACGGGTGCAGGAACAGGCCATTATTGTTGATGAAGCGGGCTTGATCTCAACCCGGCAGATGCGGGATTTATGCCGTCTGGCAAAAGAAAACGATTGCCGCCTGGTTTTGGTTGGCGACATCAAACAGCACAGTTCGGTGGAGGCGGGTGATGCTCTGAGAGCCTTGGAAAAATTCGGCGAGGTGGAAGTGGCCAGTTTAAGAACCATCCACCGCCAGGTCGATCCGGCCTATCGAATAGCCGTACGGTATCTGGCCACAAAAAAGCCGTATCAGGCATTCCAGCAATTTTGCAGCATTGGAGCCGTCCGGGAAATCAAAGACCAGAAGGAATTATTCCAACGCGCGGCAGAGGATTACGTCAAAACCCTCCATAAAGGGAAATCCTGCCTGGCCATTTCCCCTGTCTGGTCTGAAATCCACCAGTTCACCGATGCGGTGCGGGTACAACTGCGCGAAGCCAAGCTTCTTCCTTCAGAGCAGCACACGGTCAAAACCTTCTCGTCTCATCAATGGACCAAGGCGGAACGAAAAGATGTGCGGAACTACCAAGCAGGCGATGTGCTGGCTTTCCACCGGAAAACAGCCGTCTTTGAAAAGGGCGAGGTTTTGCGCTGCATTGGGAAACAGGAACGCCAGGTCGTGGTCGAACGTGCCAACGGTGACCGCTATGCGTTCAACCCCAAACAAATTACCAGCTATGATATCGGGCTGGAACGGGAACTGGCCATTGCTTCAGGCGAAAGGCTGCTCCTTCGTGGCAACTGCAAGCTCCAGAAATTGCAAAACGGGGACATCGTGGAAGTGTCTGGCTTGGGTGGGGACGGTTCACTCCAGTTGAAGGATGGCCGGGTGATTCCGACAGATTTTCGGCAGTTCACTTATGGCTATGCCACCACCTCCCATGCAGCCCAGGGAAAAACCGTGGATCGGGGGATTGTCATCATGTCGGATGAGGGCATCCGGGCCAGTAATTTGAGGCAAGCCTACGTCAGTCATTCCCGGTTTCGGGAAAACATGGCCCTATATGTTTCCGACGAAAGAGCGGCCAAAGATGCTTTTGCTACCGATGCAGACCGACAATTGGCGATGGAATTAAACCGTCAGGATGCGGCCCATATCCGGGAATGCGAACGGTTGTTTGAACAGGCCGATGCCTGCAGGCGCAGCGGCAACGGGTCCTGGCCGCCCGTGCCACCATGAAACCAAGAGTGGGGATCAGCCTCCATGTGCATTAACAAACACTCGAAGGCAATCCGGCCTGTTTTTGGCAATACAAAAGATTGCACTTTTTGTAATCTTTTGTAGAGTCTTAAGAATGCAGCCCATCAAAAAGCTAGCCCAAGTTCTGGACTCTCTGGCCGACCGGGATCACTGTTTGTTCTCCCCGTCGGACTTGGCTGTCGCCTTGGGAGACTACCGTCAGATGCCGGTATTGCTTTCGCGTGCCGTAAATGCCGGAATTCTCAAGCGTGTCTGTCGCGGCATTTATCTTTACCCTCGGACCGATTATCCCGGCGGCCACCTTTTGTTTCACGCGGCCGCCCGGCTGCGGGCGGAGGAATTCAACTATATCAGCCTCGAAACTGCGTTGAGCGATGCCGGAGTGATTTCTCAAATACCGATAAACTGGATCAGTCTCATGTCATCCGGGCGCAGTCATGTCGTGGACTGCGGGGATTTTGGCCACATCGAGTTTGTGCATACGGCCCAGCGCCCGGAAGACTTGGCCAGTGAATTGAATTATGATGCGGAACGCCATCTTTGGAAGGCTTCCGTCCGGCAGGCGCTGCGCGACATGAAGGCCACCCGCCGCAGCATGGATTTGGTGAATATGGAGACAGCGCATGAGCTTGTTTGATCGGCTGGTGGATGAGGCCCTCAAGGTCCAACCCAATTTGGCCACGCTCAGGCCGGTTGTGGAAAAGGAGCTTTTGCATCACGACATCCTGCGTGAGATGAGTGCCGCGGGTCTGTTGTCCAGGTTGACATTCATCGGCGGCACCTGCCTGCGGGCTTGTTATGGTTCTGTGCGTTTGAGCGAGGATCTTGACTTTACGGGCGGGAGTCATTTCAAGCGCAGTGATCTTTCCGAACTCGGTCGGATTCTGGCGGGGAATCTCAAGAGTCGTTACGGCCTTCGAGTGAGCGTCAGCGACCCTGTTAAGGAAGAAGGGACGGTGGCAACCTGGAAGCTGAGCGTTGAGACACGTCCCGAGGGAAAACATCTTCCACAGCAACGCATTCACATCGATATATGCGCCATTCCCAGTCATGACTCACGTCCGATGATGCTGCGCAATATTTATGGCGTTGATATGGGCACCTCCGGCCTCATCATTCAGGCTCAGAGCCGGGAGGAAATTCTGGCCGACAAGATCATTGCGCTCGCCTTTCGGGCGAACCGGCTCAAAAACCGGGACCTCTGGGATATTGCGTGGCTCAAGCAACAGGGCGTTGAATTGCCTGTGTCTTTAATCCCTTTAAAAATTCACGACCACCGACGCAAGCCTGCGGAGTTTGTTTCCCTGCTGCGGGGACGTCTGGCGGATTTTAAGAAAAAGTCTGAGATGAGAAGCGACTTCATGAAGGAGATGCAGCGGTTTTTACCCGCAACAATGGTTGCTGAAACTCTCGAAAAGGCTTCCTACTGGCAATATCTCACGCAACTCCTTGAGGAAGAATGCGCCAAGGCAACGGCAGGGCTTTCGTGATTTTGCCATCAGCCAGCATCTCCCTACACACCATTAAAACCGCGTAGTATGCGGGGGCCGGTCTGAATTTTTTACTCGAGATCAAAAAGATGGGTTATCAGAATCCGTATTTACGTTTGCGATTGACGAAAGCTGGCTCCGTTCCTTCAAGAATCTCCACAACTCTGGCCTTGATCTCGGGAGATTCAATTGCACCCGAAGTATATCCGAACATACTGTTGGTCTTGTCACAGCTAGCGCAAATGATCTGCTCCGCATCACAGACAACTGCCAGATTCGGGTTGTGAGTAACCATGATCACTTGTCGACGCTGTTTCGCCACTTTAATGCAGGTAACCAGAATCTTGTAGATCGTTTGATTATCAAGATTTTCCTCTGGCTGGTCGATCACAAGTGGTATGTCGTCATTGTCAAGCAAGAGATAGAACACCAATAAAAGCAGTCCGCGCTCGCCGGGGGAAAGGCGCCCGATCTCCTGCTCACCATAAGTCAATGAGTATCGAGGTTGCAAATAGCTCAGTCCAAAGATGAAGTCATAAAGGTCTTTAAGCCCTATGCCCTTCCGAAGTTGATCGCCAGGTTGCATGTCATTTTCAGTACTACCATCGCGGCGATCAACATGTAACATGTCATCAATACGATTGACAAATTGAACTATCGCTTCGGGATCAGCAAAATCAGTTTCAAGTAGAATGCCGTGAATCAGTTGATTGCTCTCGTCAACTCCCGAGAAGCTTCCTCGCGTTTGGCGATTGATTTGAGAGAGGAAATTCTCCTGAAACCCCTCCTCAGCAATTCTCACGTTGAAAGCCAGAGGCAGGGGCATTTCCATGTTGGCTGCCGACCGAACAAATGCCTGCACTGGCTCGTATAGACGCTTATATTCCGAGACCGTCTTTCCGATCTGCTCATGGAGGCGGCGAACTGTCGCATCGCGAGACTGTCGTAATTGATTGCGCTTTTCAGGCAACCGGGCGAGTTCTTGGATTTCCGCATCGAACCATGCAATCGAGTGTGCTTTCTCTTTAGGGCCTAACAGTTCCGCCTTCGCGCGCTCCCATTGTAAAAGTTGCTCTTGATAGACTACAAAGAGCCGCTGCTTTTCGCCAAGCCTACCCTTTATTGCGTTGATCTCGGCATCAACGGCCTCGCGCCGCCTGGTAACACTGGTCATATCCAGGCTGTTAAGAATCTTGTCTTGCGTTTCGATTTCCACTCTCATTGCGACGCCAATTGCGTCAAGTTTCTCGGTATTGACTTGCAGAGAGACTACATCATGAATCAATAGATTGCTGTCGATTTCTATAAGTATTGTACTCAGGCCTTCCAAGAATTGCTCATGAGCTTTTTCGTGATTCCTCAGAGACTGTACAGCACGATTTACCAAGGCCGCGCGCTTAATCGCGGAAGCCTTCTTGTCGCGCACCGCTTGTTCTTCCACGCGGATCGCCTTAAGCTGAGCTTCTAGTTCCTGTAATTGTGCGGTTGCCGCCGCCGCTTCGACCATCGCGGCATCGTAAGCTGTCGGATCATCGACCGTTACAGGCCTAGCATTTTCTAAAGCCTGTAATTCCTTGCGCTTACTATCCAGTCGAGTTTCGAGACTGAGACGAGAATCCGGCGCTAACATTTTCTCGATGGTGCTGATTTCCTCGTTGAGCTTCGACAATTGCTGCGTCACCTGCCCACGCTCGGTTTCGATCTCAGCCACCTTGAAATTGAGGAGATCGTCGAGAGAAAGGAAATCAAGTCGCTCCTCCTCAGGTACATGGGTATAGATGATCTTACGTAATTCGCTGTCGAAGGTGGATGAGCCACCACCGCCAAGTTCGTTGCAGAGTGTTTCAAGATAGCTCTGGGGGAGGTATTTCACTCGCTCTACATCGGACGTTGCAGGATTCTGGTGAAGCTCCCGCGAGGAGTCCGTTCCATCCCGCCATTCCAAGGTGCCAATAAAGTGTGCCGCGAGTTTGCTTTTGGGGTCGCGAAATCGATCCTGGGTCAGAAAAGAGAATTTTTCATGGTTCTTAGTATTTCCAGCAAGTGCTACCACATCGGCGAGCGCACTCTTCCCACTACCTTTATTTCCTATGATTGCGATGAGATCATGATTCAGAGGCAAGTTTACGTCAAACCAGGTTTCGGTGAGTGTTGACCCCGCATTTTTTTTAATTGTGATGTTCGACGCATACTTGGTTCGATTTCTGGAAACGAGCTTGCACTTGTCCGGGATATCTCCGACAAAGACACGCTGATCAAATTCTGTGACTGCTTGGCGCAGCCCTTCGAATGTCGAATCTGCTTTGATCCAAGTGAAGCAATTTCCAATTCGATCTTTATTCTCCGACACGCTAAGCGCGTGTGCATCTGAGCAGTCAAGTAGCGTGCTTTTAACGTTTGATTCCAAAAGCCGCTTTTTCGCCGCCTTGTAAGACTCTGGATTTGTAGCAGCGGTGAATACCAAATCCACGCAGTTGATGACGTTGCGTTTTTCCGCTATCGATTGATCGTCCCACTTCATGTTGTCCCATTCGGTCTTACCAGCAGCTAGAAGATAGCGATTCGCTAATGGATGCTTATTGAGTGCCTCCTTTATGGATTCGAGACTGACGCAAAGGTTATTGAATCCTTCCTCCAACGGGGTGCCGTAAGCTGCCTTTTTATCTGCAGGGGCAGCATCGATGATCATCTGCCCGAGCTGTTTAAGGCTGTCCCGTGTAATTACTGCCTGCCACTTCCCTTTCAGGTGGGTTGAATCCGGAATGAGGTCGTAACTTGGTGCGAGAGCGTTAAGGAACTGCTGGCGGATGATTTCAGGGTCGAGTTCGTCAAAGATGACATGCAAATTAATTCTGTTCCAGTCCGACTGTGAATACTTCCCATGCTCGTCCTTCTTGACAACACCAGCAAATTTGTTCAAGCGAAATTCCACAACTGGAAGAATTAAGTCGATATTCTGTAGTCTTCCCTCTTCCCTCTTTGCTTTCCTAACCCGCTCATAGCCTTCGATGAAGATATAGTCGTTGATGCCAATTACCTTGAACTCCGACGGCAGTTTTTCTAGATCGTCCAGATATCCCTCCCAAGCATCTTTGGTGTCGCCACCAAAGTGCTGCACAATGGAACAAGGACTGTGAACGTGCAGATCCCACTTTTTCCACGTTGATCCGACAAGCATGTTGTTGCTCATTTTTTGCTTCGAGGTAACGAGTTTCTTGTCAGCTTATACCTTAAATACTTTCATCACCTCGTCGCCTAGATGGTTGATAACTTTGACGGCAATACGATTGGACTTGGGTTTGGCGAAGGGGCGGGAGGTGTCACTGTTCAGTGTGGCCCAGGCTTCGGGGTTGATTTCAGCTTTCAAGGTCGTTTTAAGAGCGCTGTAGGGATCGTTTTGGCCGAGGAAATAGGCGTGCCGGACGAAGAAGCTTTCTTCGTTGTAGTCAGTATCGATAAACCAGCAGGCAATGCCGTCTGCGCCGTCGCTGCGGACTTCCCCGGTTGAGGGATCAAACACATCCACGCCGTTCACTTTGACCCGGAGCTTGCCATCTTTCTCGGGCAGGATGGCAATGTCCGGCTCACCGAAGATGACGAAGAGGTTGCCTTTACCGGTAGCCTTGAGGTTAGCCGCCATGTGGAGGTCTGCGTTCATTCGGGCTTTGAGAACAGGAATACGGCCAAGTTTGTTGAATTCTGTCGTGTGGGCCTCAAAGTTAAAGGCGCAGGTAATGAGGACATCGAAATTGGCATCGGCAGCCTCACGGGCGGCAGCGACCAAGTCCTGGCGTTGTACAGTGCCAAACTCGGGGCCGATGAAGATAGCGGCTCGCTTTTCGCTGCCAACCTCCTGGAATCGACCTTCAGCGCACACAAGGTCGCCAGGCCACGGAATCAGTGCTGTGAAGGAAATGCGGTCTTCCTTATGGGCCTGTTGCACTCCGGCGGTTTTGAGATTCTCCAAAATCATGGATGGGAAATCCTGCTTCTTGCCGAAGACAGCGGCATCTTCTTTGACTTTGGGATCTATGAGATCACCGTCTTCATCCACACCCAACATGCGGTGGGGACTGAGACTTTCCACGGTGAAGGGACCGGCCACGCGGATCTTCTTCTTGTCGTCGTAGGGCTTGTCGTAGAGGTATTCAAACTCAGCCTTGGCGGCGATGGACTTGTCGATTTCATGTTGGCGAGCGATGCGGGCTTCCCACCAAGCAACGTGAAGTTTCTTGGCTTCGTCAGACCATTTGGCATCGGCCTCGCGGGGAATTTCCCACTCCTGCCAATTTTTCTTCAACGTGGTGTTCAGCTTTTCGCGCAAGGGTTCCAGCTTCGTTTGCCATTGGTCCCAGATGACATCAATCTCCGCATTATTTGCGATTGACTTGAGCGTGATGTGCGGCACTCGCTCATAAACGAAACCGTGGCGGATATTCCCCTGCACCGGCTGCGAACTCGGCGCGGTGCGGGTGACTTCGGCTTCCTTGATCTGGCCATCACGAGAATCGGCCAGCAAATAAAAGGGATAGCGTGCGCCCATGATGCGGGCGCGGGCCAGAGCCAGCGCCACACGGGAGGTGTCAATCGTAATCCAACGACGACCCCATTGTTCGGCGACGGCGGCAGTGGTGCCAGAACCGCAGGTCGGGTCGAGGACAAGGTCGCCGGAGTCGGTGGCCATCTGAATGCAACGCTCAACAACCGACGGTGCGGTCTGGACGACATAGAGCAACCCAGTGCCCATCTGCAAAGACTCCCATCGATCAGTGATCGGAAGGACGGAAAAGTCGTCGATGAATCGCTTGTAGCGAACGGTCGAGGGGCCTGCTGCTACGCGGCCTGCTTTGCCCAGCTTCTCAAGGCCAAACAGCGTTGTCTTCCAATGACTGGACAGTCCAGGGCGAAAATCTCTGCCCTCGAATTTGAAAACCTGTTCTGTCGAAGCGAGGCCGGAACTGATGAGGCTTGTGTGTTGGAAGATGCGTCCATCGGGAAGCGTGACTTGCCGCTCAAGTTCTTCACGTTTCAATCGGCGCTCGGTTCCGTCGGTCAGTTCGATTTGATCGTATCGATCCGATGACACATGACCGACGACTCTTTCATTGTAGATCTGCCGGTATTTGACGACGGATTTTGATTTTGCGAACCAGAGAATGAAATCGACCGTGTTCGCCAAAAGCGTCCCAGCTTGGCTTCCAGTTTTTTGGACTTGGATGATTGAGCAGAAATTGTCCTCCCCGAACACCTCATCCATCAACGCCCGGACGCGGTGAACATTTTCATCGCCGATCTGCACGAAGATAGAGCCGGAATCGGTGAGGAGATCGCGGGCGACGGTGAGCCGATCCCGCAGGTATGTGAGGTAGCTGTGGATACCGTCGCGCCAGGTGTCGCGGAAGGCTTTGACCTGCTCCGGCTCGCGAGTGATGTGGTCGGCCTTCCCGTCCTTCACATCGCGGCTGGTGGTGGACCACTGGAAGTTGCTGTTGAACTTGATGCCGTAGGGCGGATCGAAGTAGATGCACTGCACCTTGCCACGCAATCCCTCGCGTTCGGCCAAACTGGCCATAACCTGGAGGGAATCGCCCAGGATCATGCGGTTGGACCAGTTCTGGTCGTGCTGGTAAAACTCGGTCTTATCGACTCCCTTTGGAATACCGTTGAAATCGGCAAACAAATCGGGTGTGAGGGTTCCAGCCTCGTGCTCCGATTCCTTGGAGGTTCGGAGGATGTCGTCGATCAGTACCTTGGGATGAACTTTTTCCTGGATATAAACAGGCGGGGCGTGTACGACGAGATCACTCCAGTCTTGTTCATCCTTCCCCCGCCAGACGAGCTGGGGATCGAGGTCAGTGTTGCGGGGATACTTGATTTGGAGCGGTGCGGCCTGTTCCTTCTGGATCATGGCCTGGTATTCGGCGGTGGGGATGTTCTTCCGTTTATCACTCTCATGCTTGAGAGCTTCAACGGTTTTCAGGCTGGAGGGTTTCTTGGCCATGATGTATCAGGATTTGGGCTTAAGTCTTTGGGAGCTTCATGCCGTCCCATAGTTCACCACGGTCCAATGCATCGAGCATTCGTTTGTTGTGATCCAGAAAAACTGATTTTGGATTAAACTGGTAATCAATAACACAAAAAATATCATCGATTTCACCAACCGACTCGGCAGCTTTTTGAGCTTTAATCAAAAGTTCATTAGCTTTTTGGAGTTGACCATGAAGCGCATAGGGGATGTGCATCGCCTGAAGTTGATTGGCCTGTGTTGGAGATGGAGCGCTACTGGCGGCTCCTGAATCCACGAAAACCCTAACGGTTTGAGACCAAGCCTCTTTGTCAACTTTTTGGGTCAAGCGGCGTTTGGATTCTGCCACATTAAAAAGACAAGGCAGGGAGTGAATTGTGACCGTTTTAGATTTAGAATTGGTCTCGTGAGCCCTGGAGAAAGCCACGGATGCCTCGGCGGCCTTGTTTAAAGCCATGTAGGTTTGACCCTTAACCAGCATGAGCATAACCAATCGTTCTCCACCCAATTGAACATGCTCTGGCTCAATGGCAGCAATTAGCTCAATGAGTTTCTGGTAGTTTTTCTTGGATTGTAGCTGGCCTTGTAAAAAATCAAATGCCGGTTTGTATGTAGGGTCCAGTTCGAGGCACTCCTCCGCAAATTGGAGCGCTTTGTTGATTTCACGACGAGCCGCATACAGTCTGGACAATTGAAATTTTCCATCGGGCGATTGCTGGAATTCCCGTTCCAGAAGGGAAATTAATCGATCAATACGTTCGTCGTTGGGGTTCTTGCAAGCCTCATCCACTTGCTCGGTCAAGAATTCGATACCGGTTCTATTGTATTGCGTGACCTTTTTGATCAGAGTTTGGTAATCATCGATGATTTTCGGCCGAGGCTGCTCTTCCATCAGGACAAAGAGCTTTTCTTCCAGGGCGGCAGCGGAGTAATAACTAATGGTGGAATCAATGGGTTTTCCTAAAACTTTGCTGGCTTCTTGAAATCGACTGGCAATGAGAGGACTGGTATCCGCAGTAAGATTCGGCAGCGGAGTAGCCACGTAGCAAATTTGCGGGATACGCTCAGGATCAGCTTTCCCCAAGGCTTTGGCGACCGCCGCCGTGCCCTGCAGGTTTTGTTCATTTAGCGAAAAGAGCATGACGACGAGGTTGGGGAATCCGAGGGTACAGATGCCCCCGACATCAGTCAGGCCGGTGCGGGAATCCACCAAGACGTAATCCGGTTGATAAGCCTGTTCGATGGCGGCTTTCCAGTTTTCAATGAAGGGCTGTCCGATACCGGACTCAAACAATTCAGACCAGGGTATATCTGAGCGTTTCCGGTTATAAGCAGAGTCTTTCTTGCCAGCCGGCATAACCCAGAGCTTGCCTCGGACATTTTTTTCCAATGTGCAGGGATAGACGTAGTCCTCGATTTTGGGTGCTTTGTGGGAGTGGATGAATTGGGAGACATATTCAACTACGCCATCCTTGCCTTTCGTTTTCTCAAAGGCTTTGAAGCTATCCAGACCTGGAGCTTCCAGATCGAAATCGATCAAAACTACGCGGCGGCCATTGCGAGCCAAGAGTGCGCCGATATTGGCCAAAGCCAGAGTGCGGCCAACCCCGCCTTTGTAGGAATAAAAGGTGATCCAATAACTCTTCACTTAGTATCTGTGTGCTCGAAGATGCGGGCCGGGTTGATGCGCCGATTCTGGAGTCCCGTATAAGTCCGTTCAAATCCGGGATTTTTTCTGGCCAGATCCGGGAAGCTTTCCGCAAATGGAAGGTTCAGTTGCTTCCGAATCCGGTTTTTCTTTCTCCAACCGCGTTCCCGCAGCCAGTCGGCAGCTTCCTGGAATTCAGCCAAAATCCTGAGGTAGTAACCCATGGAACGGCTGGGAACTTGGATGCCATTTTCCCATCGGTGATAGGTTTTGCCTCCGAGTCCAAGCAAATCACTCATCTGGGTTTGATCCAGTTCCATGTTTTCACGAATATTCTCCAGTTCCCTGGGCGTCAGTTGCTCGTTTTGTGCGGCAACTGCTTCGTCAACCCGAACTGTTGAATCAGCAGGTAGGGCAACCTCCCCGCATTGGTCGCAGATTTCAACTGCCAGTTGGGGAATCGTGATTTCGATCCCATCCTGAACCGTGATTCTGTAATCCATGACTGTCGGCTCTAGTTTTCCCTTATTGCAGCAGGGACAGGTCAGAAGTGCTTGGGTTTCTTTTTTCATGGCTTATTTTGGCAGTCGGGTGCCGGTGGTGTGGTTGTGTGCATCACAGATAATAACGACTCGATTGTTCTCAAGGCGGATTTCCACATAGACATCGTCATCTTCATTTTCGGAAGCGGGGTCTAGTCGGACATTTGCCTGGTAAAATTGTTGATTCGGGGGCGGAGATTTGATGGGTTTTTCAAAAACGCGGTAACCTTTTGATAAGTGGTCGGAAATTGCGCCAATAAACCCTGCATGGGTCATTTCCCAAGGACCTGCCAAATATCTGCTGGCCTGGCTCATGATGGCGTAACGTTTATTTTCCAATGCCTCCGTAATCGAGGAAATCGCCGAAGCGTGTGCTTCTACGAGCTCACTTATGGGTACATATCGATACTTTAGCACGAGATGTCTAGAATAAAAGTGCTTAAAAGCACTCGGTTGCATGGAATTTCGTATAACTGATTGAGAATGAATGGCTTATTAAGCATGGTATTTGAGACGGGTTAGCCGTCAAAAAGGTTGCAGCCGATGTGGCCAACTTCAAGCGACTCGCCGCTGGAGTGGGCATGTTTGGAACAGAAGGACCATTTATGCACATGTTCAGCCGTATTTCCCTGTTGTTCGCAGGGTAATGCTTCATCCATTTTCTGGCGCAGGTTCCGAATGAGGCCTGCTATGTTTTTCTTCTTAACATAAATGATCAACAGGCCACGGCCTTCACGTCCCGTGGAATAGCGCTCGATGAGCTGCCGCAAGCCTCCAATGTGGTATTCGTAGCCGTTGTAAATTTTAGCCTCCCCAAGCATTTTACGCACAGGTGTGCTTTCTAATAATTCGATAGTTATATCGACATGCCCATTGGAGTTTTTCTCCTGGACAACATCCAGGCATGGCACTGCGATATATCCTGCGAGTACCGCTGTAAGTCCGTTTTCGTCCAAGTTCTCAAAATTTCTTTTGTTTTCTTCCAATCGAGCGACCGCAGGACCCATGATTTCATCAAAGGCTGTTTCAAATTCAGCATCGGTTGTTGCGGCAAGAAGATCAAGATAGCCCGGCGCTTTGCGGCGGATTCTTTCAATTAACAGCTCTGCGCTATTCGATAAAGCATTCATGTCAGAAAATCCTTTCCATCGGCAGCACACCAACTCACCTCAATATTTCCAGCCCAGCGATGCCAGTCCTCATCAGACAGTGATTTTTCGCGCCACCAGGCACGAAGCTTGGCCATGAATTCAGGCACTGAGACTCGTTTATTGTTTCCGACTGTATGAAGCTCCATTCGTAACAGTCCGCGTGGAGGAGCGGACATCAGTCCGAGAGCCCCTAAAACGTCTTCACTGCTGCACTGAAGTTGGAGAGCCACAGTGTCGATATCCGTAAGGGAAAGTTTTTGCCCGTGATTTTTGCTTAGACGTTGGCATAGTGCCTTGCTAATGTGGATGAACGGGTCGGCTCCGAGAAGGCGCATGGGAGGCAGATTGGGGTTAATTGCTTTCGATAGTGGTGCGGGCGCAAGATTGATTCCCTGGCCAGTTTTCGCGGCAACCATTGCATCGAAAGCACCTGCTAGTTTGGCGGCAAAATCAAATTCGATTTGATAAATCTCAGTGAATTCGGCAAAGGCCCAGCGTCCATATTCCTTGAGGTGGTTGACGCCGGGAATCCAGTAGGCATCCATGGTGCTTTTCTTTTCCTTGGCGTCTTCCCGTCGATAACCTTTGATCTCAACGATGAGGTTCAGGGGATCGTTTTCACCCCGACCATCATCGATCTGGACGATAAAGTCAGGCCGGTATTTGCGAGTCTCGGAACCGTAGCGGTAGGGCACTTCCAAACCAAGATTGTGATTCTTCACGTACGCCCTGACTTGCGGGTGGGATTCCGCAACCCGGCAGAATTCCGCTTCCCAATCGGAATCATACACCACCCAATTGATATGGCATTTGCGGGCATCTGTCTCCCAGAGTTCCGTGCGCGAGGTGTTAAAGCGGACATGGACCGTGGAGCCCGTCGGGTTGTAGGGGTCGAGCAGGGCTTTGATCGGGCGGGAGTCGGCGAATTTCAAGGTAATGGCGGCGGTAATTTTATTACAGGCCATATCAGCCAATTCCTGATACATGAGCTGAGCGGGATAGGTGCCGCCCTTGCAGACCAGATACTCGTCCAGCCATTCCTTGGTAATGCGTTTGAGCTGTCCAAAAAGATGGAGTTTGGGTTCTTCGCCAGGGTCGCGCCATTTGGTATAAAGCAGTCTCTGGGTCAGATGGAAAAGAAGTGTAGGCGGGCGTATTTCGCCAAGATGCGCGACTGTAAGATCCACTCCCTCGCCGATGATGCCTTCGTTACGGTTCTTCGTGGGGCCGGTCAAATCGGGCGTTAGTTCCAGGACAGAATCTGGGGTGAATTGCGCTTCCAGACGTTCTTCGGGCAATTCTATCCTATAACCTTCAACCCGAGGGAAACGAATTTCCAAGGCATCACGATCAGGACGGATTGCCTTAACTTGGACAGTGATGCGGGGTGGTTGCGGTGGCGCAATGACCGGCTTGGCGGTGAAATCAAATGGAATGCCGAAGACATCGGCATACTCGACGTTGAACAACCCTTCTTCATTAAGTTCGTAGGACTGGCGGCGAAGAGCACGGCCAATAACTTGCTCGCAGAGAAGCTGTGTGCCAAAAGCACGAATGCCCAGAACATGGGTGACTGTGTTGGCATCCCAGCCTTCAGTCAGCATGGAGACGGAAACCACGCAGCGAATGGAACCGCCAAGCTGCCCCGGCTTGCCCACGGTGTTCATGACTTCCCGAAGCAATTCCTGGTCGGTAAATTTTTCCCCCGCTCGCGGGTCGCCTGTGCGCTCGACGATTTCACGGCGGAAACGTTCGATTTCGTCGGCTGCCATGCCTCGAAAGTTGTCGTCAAGCGCATCGCCTGATTCAAGTTGCTCACTGTCGATCAAAAGGGTGTTTGGCCGCGCAAGAGGATTTCCAGAGCTTTCGTCAAAGTTTCGGAAGAGCGCAAGGCGACCGTTCTCCAGAGTGCTGGAGCCATTTTCATTTTTACGATGGAAACCGGAGATATAATCGTAAACGAGTTTGGAAATAGCAGTGTTCTGGCAAACAATGATGAAGCAGGGCGGAACCTTGATTCCCTTCTCCTCCCATAATTTGAAAGTTTTATCGTAGTGCCCGTAGAGGGCTTGAAGAGCAGTCTGAAGACGCGCTGGCAGTTCGAGGGGGTCAAGCTCTGCTCCTGCTCCACGCCCTTTCTTGGGCATATCCTTGCGGATATTTTCCCAAAGATCGCGGAACATTGGCATTTCGTTGCCAGGTATATTCTCGGCCACGGGAACGCGAGGCAGCTTCACGATGCCACATTCAATGGCGTCCATGAGTGAAAAATCGCTCATGGTCCATGGGAAAAGCGTACCTTCAGCATATCCGGAACCCCGGAGGAAAAACGGGGTGGCCGATAGGTCGATCACTTGCAAAATCCCCAGTTTTCGGTTGAGCGCCTCCAGTCCTGAAATCCAGAGCCGTGCGGCCTTGTTGGCTTCTTCCACCTCTTTCTTCTCATCCCCTTTCAGGTCTTCATCGTCCTGTTCTGAAGGTTTTTCGCGGTAGCAGTGGTGTGCTTCGTCATTGACTACGAGGATATTTTTTATGCCCATGAGGTCAGGCATGATCCTCTGTATCATCTGCCCCTCGGTCTCGAGGGTGTTGATTGGGTCCCCGGTCCGGCCTACGAGCAGAGATCGTCCGCCAGAAGAAATCTCCAATCGTTCACGGAGTTTGAATGAGTGGTAGTTGGTGATGACGATCTTGGCCCGATTTACATCATCCAGCATGTCGCTTGGCACCAACTCTCGGCTTGCGTAATAGCTGTCTGGGTCGTTTGGTTGGAGGACTCGCAGCCGATCCTTGATCGTGAGACCGGGCGCAATAACGAGGAAACCGCGGGTAAATTTATTGCTGGTGGGGCGGCGCACCGCGTTAATGGTTTGCCATGCGATGAGCATGGCCATTACCGTGGTTTTGCCCGCACCGGTGGCCAGTTTTAATGCAAAGCGCATCAATTCGGGATTGGCATCCTTATTGGCATTCGCCAGATGTTCCAGAATCCGGCTGCCGGCTTTGCCTGCCTGCGGAGCCACCTCCATCAGCCAAATGGCGGTTTCCACAGCTTCGATCTGACAAAAAAAGGGGCGAACCTCGCTGTACTTGTGCTGCCTCCAGTGTTGCAGGAGGCGGGTGGTCTCTGGAGTGACTTGCCATTGGCTGGGATTCGGAAGAGCACGCCATTGATCCACATGTTGACGAAGTTCATTGATGATCGATGTGGGATCATACTGCTGCTCTTTGGTGGATAGCCCTTTGCCTTCATCAAAAACAATCTGCTGCTGATCGGTGGCTCCCTTACGCTTTTTTGGTTTGGGGATTGGGGTGATGAATTCCGCACGCCGACGCCGTTCAATAATTTGCTGGGTCGGCTGCCCGTGTTCATCAAGCTCCCAATGGCGAAGAGGCATCTCGTAAGGAGAGTTGAGAATGGGATGCTCAAAGAAAGGATTAGCCATAGCAAAGTCAGATCAACTGATTACGAGTATGAAGAATGTAGTCGGAATGCACTCTTTATTACCAGTTAAAAAGGCCATCATGGTTGAGTCGATCCATGAGCCGGATCACGCATTACCCTCATGATTACCCTTATAAGGAGGTATTACCTTTTTTCGTCCACCGATAAGAGTGGCTGGCCAAAGAGAGAACGGACCTTGAGATGGACAGTCTAATGGGGCTAGCTACAAAAGAATCAGAAACTTGGTTATGGTAATGCGCCCCTATCTGGAAATAGTTTCGACTTCATGAGTTAAACCATGAATGCGGATGGGGAACTACAGCGAAAATTGGCCAACGCCCTGGCTGAAATTGAGCTGTTGAAATCGGAAAATACCCGGTTGGGCAAATTGCTGGAGCCGCAATCTGCGTATCCGAGGCTTAAACTCGATTCGACTATCAAAACACGGCCTTCCATCCATGCCAAATCTGGAACAGAGGAGAAAATTCACCTCTTCCGCAGCTTGTTTCACGGGCGTGAAGACGTCTATGCCCTGCGCTGGGAAGGCAAAAATGGGAAATCGGGATACTCGCCCGCATGTGTCAGAGATTCGGCATATTTTCATATCTCCAAAGCAGAAGCCAAAGCGCAGCGCCAACTCTTGCCACTGACGGATCAGGTCATTCATGGCCATCTCAGTGGAAAATGGACGGTCGGAATCTATCCGTTGCTTCAAGATGAACGGTGTTGGTTTTTGGCTGCTGATTTTGACAAAGCGGCATGGCGGGAAGACGTTGCCGCTTATTTAAAAACCTGCTCTCAATGGGCAATCCCAGCTTGCCTGGAACGCTCTCGTTCGGGTCAAGGGGCTCATGTTTGGATTTTTTTTGAAACACCTGTTGCCGCGAGTATTGCCCGCAAACTGGGTGCGGCAGTTCTCACCCACACGATGGAACACCGGCATGAAGTGGGTTTGGATTCCTATGATCGTTTCTTTCCCAATCAAGACACCATGCCTCAGGGAGGTTTTGGCAATTTGATCGCTCTACCCCTGCAGCATATCCCCAGAAGCGTGGGTCATAGCGTTTTTCTGTCGGAAGATTTCAAACCTCATCCGGATCAATGGGTCTTTCTGTCCTCCATCCAAAGAATGAGTGTCGAATATGTGGGGCAAATTGTCCAAGAAGCTGAAAAACGGGGAAATATTATCGGTGTGCGTCCGAGCTTTTGCGATGGAGACGAACAGGAAGATCCCTGGCTATTGCCTCCCTCGAAAAAGCAGAAGGAGAAGCCCATCTCGGAACCCCTGCCGAAAAAAGTCCATATTACATTGGGCAATTTGGTTTATATCGAAAAAGAGGGGGTTCCTTCTTCCATGTTGAATCGCCTGATGCGTCTGGCCGCTTTCCAGAATCCGGAATTTTATCGGGCCCAAGCGATGCGACTATCTACTTTTGATAAGCCGAGGGTCATATCTTGCTCTGAAGAATTCCCCCGACATCTGGGATTACCGCGTGGCTGCTTGCGTGAAGTAGTCGAACTTTTGGAAGCGCACAAGGTTGAAGTCGAATTGAAGGATGAAAGATTCTTGGGACAGCCTGTCGATGTGTCATTTCACGGCAGTCTCAGGCCCGAGCAACAGAAAGCTGCGGATGCATTGTTGGTGCACGACATCGGAATCCTTTCCGCCACTACTGCTTTTGGGAAAACAGTAGTGGCGGCCTGGATGATTGCAGCGCGAAAAACCAACACCTTGATTCTGGTGCATCGCAGGCAACTCATGGACCAATGGCGGGAGCGGCTTTCAGTATTTTTGGATTTACCCATCAAATTGATCGGCCAAGTCGGTGGAGGCCGCCGTAAAGCAAACGGGAATATTGACGTGGCAGTTATCCAAAGCTTGAACCACAAAAATGTGGTGAATGACATGGTGGCAAATTACGGGCAGGTCATAGTGGACGAATGCCACCATCTTTCTGCCTTCAGTTTTGAGCAAGTGTTACGCCAAGTCAAAGCCAAGTATGTGTTGGGGTTAACGGCAACACCCATGCGTAAAGACGGACATCATCCCATCATCATGATGCAGTGCGGCCCTATTCGTCATCGGGTCGATGCCCGTATTGAGGCGGCAGCGAGACCATTCGAGCATATCGTTATACCGAAGTTGACGTATTTCAGATTGCCCGAAGCGCCGGGCAGCAAAAAAGCCATTCACGAAATCTATGCGGCCTTGGTTCATGACGAGGCCCGAAACAGGATGATCCTAAATGACATTCGCGATGCTTTGGATCGAGGGAGATCGCCCCTGCTGCTTACAGAACGCACAGAGCATCTCAAGTTTCTGGCTTCCCGGCTGGAAACCTTCACGCCCAATGTGATCATTCTTCAAGGCGGCATGGGCGTAAAACAGCGCAAAGCCATGATGGAAAAGCTCAACGCAATTCCTCAGGGAGAAAAGCGCATACTGATGGCAACAGGCCGATATCTTGGGGAGGGATTTGATGATGCCCGGCTCGACACCCTGTTTTTGACCATGCCAATTTCCTGGAAAGGAACCCTGCAACAATATGTGGGGCGGTTGCATCGGCTTCACGATGAAAAGAAGGAAGTCGTGGTTTACGACTATGTGGACGGTTGCGTACCCATGCTCGCATCCATGTTCGACAAGCGAGTGCGCGGGTATGAGTCGGTCGGTTATAAGATCAACCAAGATTGTTTGCTTTAATATTCCATGCTTTTCTTTTTACTCCGTCAGATATCCACCAGATCAAACCCGCCCCGCTTCCCAAGGGCAAAAGCAGCCTTTTCTAAAGAGGTCAACGTCTAGCTACGGCTCTGTTAACCTATCGCTGCTCGCTATTGCTCCTTATTTTTTTGTGTTCAAGTATTGCCGTGAACGAAACCACCCCTTCCGTCCATGTCCTGCCCTTATCCGAACGAGTCGCGCTGACTCCGGCTGAATTCGCCGCATACTTTGGCCATGAACAGACTTGGGCCTACCGGCAAGTCTATGCAGGCAAAGTTAAAATCATCCCCGACATGGGCAAGATGATGATTCCAAGGGTTGAATTGGAACGGGTGCAGCAAGCCGCTGAAATTTACAAAGGCTGACAACAGTATGGGCCCGCGGGGATTCGAACCCCGAACCAAGGGATTATGCTTTCCACTTCGGCTTTCGCCGCCGGACGTTTGGTCCGTTCGTGGTCTGGACTATGCCTTCGCCATTCCTTTCGGGGCAGGCGGTCGATTATAGTCTCTACACCTTTCCCGATTACTCGGGACTTGGCTCGGCGTTGGGAGGTTAAACCGTTCACCGAATTTACGACTGACTACTGCAACTTTTCAGCGGCAGCGACCCATTTGAGTCCCCTGCTCTAACCATTGAGCTACAGGCCCTATTAGAAATAGCGTAGGGTTTTGATTAAGCTTCGTCTAGTAGGAAGCGTTCTTAAAAAAATGGAAAGAATCCATGCGTCAACCCGGCTCAAGCGGTGGCTGGGAATGGAAAGGGCGTGATCTTGCCCTCCTCCACGTCAGGGTTAATGGCAAAGGAAACTTTCTGAGCCGACAGCTTGGAATGCTCATCGCGAAGATGTCCATAGGTCTTCATGGCCAGCGCCCCGCCATCGAGATGGCCCATCCAGCGTGCCACAGTGGGAATATCCACACCGGATTCGATGCAGACCGTGGCATAGAGATGCCGCAGATCGTGATGGGTGATCCTGGTCATTCCAATCTTCGCAGCGGCATGGGTCATCGCCCTCTGCGACTCACGGACTCGCAAAACACGGACAGTCAATGCCTCCCTCGCACGTTGTGAGCGCATTCGTTGTAGCAATTCCTTGGCGGCTGGAATCATAGGAACCCGGCGCGGCAACCCGTTTTTAGTTACCCGCAAATGGATGGTTTCTCCACAGAGATCAACATCCCGCCATTCAACGTGCGCGGCCTCGTTTTTTCGTGCTCCGGTATATGCGAGGAACTGCACATGATCCGCACAATCGCGGGAACACCAAGCCCCGGCACTGCGGATACGGGCGATAAAATCCTGGAATTGCCGCGAATTGGGAAGCGTCACCTGTTTGGGCCGAACCGTGCAACGACCCACATTCTGAGCGGGATTGTCTATCCGTACCTTGGCCTGGACGGCCTCCTCAAAGACATAACGCAAGGTGTCCAAAGTGGAATTGAACCGCGCGGGAGAAATCTGCATGCAATAGCGGTCACCCCAGCGCTCGCAATCAAGCGGGGTCACCTTTCGGACATCGAGGAAACGCAGCTCCGGCCAGCTTTTGAGAAGCGCTTTCAGTGTTTGCATCCGCATATGGCTAGTGGAGGGGCGGTTTCTGCTCCGGTTACGATTACCTCGCCCCCGGAAACTCCATCCGGCTTGCACCTTTTCCTCAAAGAGCAAAACACAATCCCCGACTGTCATGCGTCCTTTGTCTGCGGCAGCCTTGGCTGCGGCACGGGCCGCCAGACCGCGTGCAACGTCATGAGCGCGTTCCTTGGCAACTTCCATCAGCGGAGTGCGAAGCGACATCCAAGTTTCGTGACCCTTGGAAAAAACGCGCATGTAAAGACGGCCTGACTTATGCCGATAAATACCTTGGACGCTGGTTGCCTCCCAGGTCTTCAGCTTGTGTGCTGTTATGCGCTCTACTTCCATAACCGTGAATTATACCGTGAAATTTTCCCCGGAATCCACCGGGCAACTCACTGGTATTAATTGGGTTATGGATAGTTAAGCACAGGCTCTCATAATCCCTTGGTTCGGGGTTCGAATCCCCGCGGGCCCATAAGGCTAAAATTCCGACGGGTCCTGCTCCATGGGTATGACCTGGCCCGTGTCATGATCCAGGGCAAACTCAATGGCCCGCCGCACGTTTCCACTTTCATTGTAGATCAACAACTTAGAGGGCGCGGCTTTGCGGCATTCCATTGCACCGCGGTTGCAGAGCGCGGCATAGGAATCCACTCGCAGGTTCCTGAGGGTATCTCCCTGGCTCAGGGTCCACGCCAGGGCACGGCCTTTTTGTATTTTAAATACTGTATCCATGCTTGCTCCATGTGACTGACAACTTTGCCAGATTGATTTATCCGTCTCCTTAAAATTTCCAATGGCTCACCACGATCCACAACATTTGCAAAAAACCTGCGCCTGCAATGCAGGTGTAGAGGAGTGCCCATGCGAACACTATAAAGAGCACCCAGCCACACAGCAGCTTGCCAAACACTATCGAGTCCTGAATTCGTTGGTACAGCATCCATTCCTGTCTTCTTTCACTTCTCATAGAATACCTCTTGTTGATTGCGTATTCTTTCATCATGCCAGGTGGCCATGCGACTGGATGCAGCTGCGTACCGCATGATCCGGCATCCGCCTGAACACCGTAAAAAATCCGTCTCCCGCTGATTTTCACGAACTCAGTTCCAAAATATTCAAATCGTTCACCGCGATAATGGCCAGGGTCAGGGCAACGACTTGCATTTTTGTAAAATAATTCCGCATTTCCTGGATAAGGTCCTCATACTGGGGGGTTGCCGTATCCATCGTTATCTTTTCGCAGAACGCCAGGGCAGCGCGTTCCTGGCTGTCAAAGAGGTCGGATGTCGCCCACGTTTCCAGTTGACTGAGCCGCTTGTTTGTTTCTCCCCTGGCTTTTAACTCTTCCTGATGCGTAATGATGGAAATGGGGCATTGACGAATCTGTGCGACGCGCAATCTGAGCAACTCAAGCAGCTTTGGGGCAACGTTCCCCTCAGCTTCCTGGGGGATTTTTCGCTCTGAGGATTCGTTCCGGCGATGGACTGAAAGGCGGTTTTTCATGGCGAATTATTACATGCGCTTGTAAATCCCGTGCTTTTCCTATGAGTCAATTTTGAACGGAAATGTGCGAAGGTCGAAACGATTTGTTTAGTTATAAGCTGTTATTCACAACATTATAAGCGGAATTTAAGACACACATCCACTGATGTATCCGTCCTGGTTATTGTGCAAGTTATTGATTCTGTGAAAGATTCGAGTCGGACCGGTTATCCAGGCCAGCTCAGAAGATCAAGTCCCAGATATTTCTATACCGCCGCAGGACAGTTTACTAATGTTTCACTGTACGGTTGATGAACATTTTAGCCCTGTCTTTGCTGCTGTGGCACCCGCTGGCGCAACTCTTCAGCCGACAAGTCATTCTCGTCAGCAGAGGCATCCTCTTCATCAATCGCCGCCAGTATTTCAGAAGTTTCTTCTATGGCGTCGTTTCCCAAGTCGTTGAGCCGTTCTAGCAAGACATGCCGTTCCTTCGCTCTTGAGCTTGGGAAGCTCGTCGAGGTTTTCGGTGATGCTCATGGGGGCAATTGACTGGGCTACGCGTGTGCTGGCAAGCGTTCCGTCGGCGCCCTCCGGGCTGTGGTGAATACAGCCTGCCCGCTGACTATGGAGTATGGGTTTAGGCGCTAATTCTGTCAATTATAGCCCGCTCGCGACGCATGTCGGAGTTGACAGACCCCTTTCCACGGAATCGGGCGGGCTATAGCGGGGCTTGTAAACACAGCTAAAAATAATGGAGTTGAAACTGGCGCATGCAAATCCATCTGCTACGGTGAATCCAATCAAAGCATGAGCCCGCTCCTTCAAAAATTCGGCCTCCACCCCTTGGTGGCTTTTTGTTTCATCGCCGTGGACTTCATGCTATTCGGCGAAGACGCCGCGCTGGGCCCGGTCGGCTGGGCCATTTCCTGCGCGGTTGCCGCCGTCCTCACCGTCCCGTGCATCCTCCTTCAACGCTATGCGTACCGCGACACCTGGCAGGTGGCCATCGCCAAGGGGATCATTATCGGCATTCTGACCGCCATCCCGACTCCCCTGCCCTCCATCATCACCGCAGCCAGCGGCGTGCTGGGAACCATCGGCACGTTCAAGGCTCTGAAAAACAAGCCGGAACAGCCCGTGATTGATCTGCCGAAATAATCAGACATTAAAGCGGAATTCCATCACGTCGCCATCTGCGACCGGATATTCCTTGCCTTCGATGCGCAGCTTCCCGGCTTCCCGGCATTTGGCAAAGGAGCCCAGCGTTTTCAAATCCTCATAGGCCGTGCATTCGGCGGCAATAAAACCCCGCTCGAAATCGGAATGGATCACACCCGCGGCAGCCGGCGCCTTGTCGCCCACATGAATCGTCCAGGCGCGCGTTTCCTTTTCTCCGGTGGTGAAATAGGTCCTCAGGCCTAACAAATGATAAACGGCGCGGATCAGCTTGCCGACACCCGATTCCTCAACACCCAGATCCTTCAAATACGCCTGCTGGTCCTCCGGCGGCAAATCGACCAACTCGGATTCAATCTGCGCGCTGATGATCACCGCCTCGGCCTGCAAATGGGTTGCGCAATAATCCTCCACCTGCTTCACGCGCAGGCCCGTCGGCGTCGAGCGGTCGCCCTTCGACAACGTCGCCAGGTCTTCCTCCTTCACATTGCAGGCAAACAAGGTCGGCTTGGCCGACAACAGAAAAAATCCTTTGGCCAGGGCGGCCTCATCCGGATTGAGGGCGAGCGTGACCGCAGGCTTGCCGCTGTTGAGATGCGGCTCCAATTTTTCCAGAATAGCGACCTCGGCCTTCGCTTTTTTGTCGCCGGATTTGGCCGACTTCGCAACCCGGTCCTTTTGCTTTTGGACGGAGGCCATGTCGGCGAGCACAAGTTCGGTCAAAATCACTTCGATATCGCGCAGGGGATCGACGCTTCCGCTCACATGATGGATGTCGGCGTCCTCGAAACAGCGGACCACCTGCACAATGGCATCGACCTCGCGGATGTGGGACAGGAACTGGTTCCCGAGCCCCTCGCCCTGGCTGGCCCCTTTGACAAGGCCGGCGATATCGACAATTTCAATCGTGGCCGGCACGATTTTCTGTGTTTTGGAAATTCCAGCCAGCACGTCGAGCCGGGCGTCCGGCACCACCACGACCCCGACATTGGGGTCAATCGTGCAAAAAGGGTAGTTTGCCGCCTGCGCTTTGCGGGTTTTGGTCACCGCGTTGAACAAGGTACTTTTGCCCACATTAGGCAACCCGACGATTCCAGATCTTAACATGCTGCGAGTAAAAAACAGATTTATGGCCCCGGCACAATCAAAAAGGCATTTACTTGCGGCCCAGACGCGAACCCGCACCGGGCGCCCCCAGCCTGATAAAATACAGTAAATGCTTTTGCAATTGTTTCTTCCCCAAGTCATTGTTACTTTTTCCAGTCATGCCAGCCCGATTTCATGCGCCGCGGAGTTTCTTCTGCCTGTGGATCACCCTCTGCAGCCTGCAGCTCCTATGCCTTGCGGCCCATGCCCAGACCAACCCAAGCGAGCCTTGGGACGACGGCTACCGGCGCTTCCAGGATTACGCTCCGGAATATCTGGAAATCAAGGTGACCCATGTCGAAACCCGCCAATCCAACGGCTTCTTCTCTGGAGCCAAAACAAACGTAAGCATCGAAGCGCAGGTTCAACGGGTCTTCCGCAGCGCTTCAGGCCTGCAACCCGGCGGCACGATCCTGATTCATTACACACGCAAGGCGACAGCCGGCAGCGCCGACCTGAACCCCCCGATCCCGGAGGAAAACAAAATCGTGCCGGCCTTTCTTCGCAAGTCGGGAGCGCTCTACGAACCGGCAGCCTACCATCACAGCTTCTCTCCGCTCACAGCACGGCAGGTCGAGGCGCTTGAAAAAAATCTCATGGCCAGCCAGGCCGAACGCAAACGCCAGGAAGAAATCCATGCGCAAAAATTAATCGTATTGCTGGAGGCCCAAAAGAAAGCGGAGGCGGAGGCCGCCAGCCGTGAAGAGGCCAGCCATCGCGAAACAGCCGGCGCAACGCCGCCAAAGCCCGCGACAGAACCCGTCATTCAAACTTCGCCCGAACCCGCGCCCACCCCGCCCGTAACCGATTTGCCGTCCGCCTCACCCCCACCCCCGCCATCGGCTCCGTCTGTTGCACGAAACGAACCTGACACTTCCTCAATTGAAATGGAAGCTCTGCCGCAAAAATCCGCGCCGCCACCGGCCCCTGCCATTTCTTCGGAAACCAAGCCCGAATCCCCGCCAACACCACCTGCCCCAGAACCACCAGAGCCAACAGTAGTACAGGCAGAACCTGCCACACCCACGCCCGAGCCTCCAGTTCCAGCGGCGGCGCCTGTTATTAAGACTCCGGATGAAACTGCGCCCCCTGCCCCGCCCGCACCGGAGAAACAAGAGGCCCCTGTGGCAGTAGTTCAAGCCGAGCCGAAAGCCGCAGAACCAGCTCCCGCGCAACCTGCGCCAACACCGCCAGTACCGGCAAATGAGCCCGAACCCATTAAAATCACCGAGGTTCAACCGTCGCCTGCAGCTCCCCCTGCCGAGACGAAACAGCCTGAAACACAGCCACCCCCGCAAACTCCGAGCAAAGCCGAAACGAATTTACAGGGCATGGACAGCTATGCGGCCATCTACTCATTGATGCAGGAGGCCGACGCCGCCAGGACCCGGAACGACAACACGAATGCGAAGGAAATTTATCAAAAGGCGCTCACGCAACTGCAGCAACTCCAGCAAAAACAACCGGATTTCCAACCCTTCATTGTCGAATACCGCCTCAAATATCTGCAGGCTAAAATCGATGATTTGAGCAAAAAAATCACGGATTCCCCGTCCGCCGCACCTTCTCCCACGCCTGCTGTAAAATAAAGGTTTCCATCCGCGCTTGATCGATTCCGGGTTTTGTGTTTAATTTCACGTTCGCTTTGCAGCCTTAGCTCAGTGGTAGAGCATCACCTTGACACGGTGGGGGTCAGAGGTTCAAACCCTCTAGGCTGCACCAGATCCAATCAAAGCCCATCCAGTCCATCCTATTGCAGCCTATTGTTGCTGGACTTGATCCAACTTTTACTGCGCGATCAACAGGTTCCGTTGCGCGTCCAGATGCTCCTTCTGGCTTTGCAGCAAGGCCGCATTGGCATCCACGCCCTTCTTTTCATTGTTGATGTTCTGGACCCGCACCGACAGCAATTCGCCGGGAATCGACAAAGCCTGCTGGGCAAGATTGATCGGAATATCGATAAACCCGTAAACTTCGCTCGGCTTTTTGTATGAAACCGATTTGAGCACGCCGTTTTCGAATTCGATCGTCGTTGAATTTTTCACAAAAGCGGCCCGCTTGATTTCCAGAGTCAACAACGGCGCTTCATCCGGCAGATAGACAATCTGCGACAGGCTGTAGGAATCGGATTTTGCAGAAGGGGTGAAGGCAAGCCGGTACGGCAACAAGGGGCGATAGAAAATGCCTCCGGAACGGCTGCTGCGCACTCCGCGGTTGGACGCATCAAACCATCCCGTGCGCGATTTGGAATTCATCTCGGTTTTAAACGACAGATTCAGGCCTGCTCCGTTTCTGAGGATGTCGCACACCTCCCTCATTTCGCGCGGATCGAAGGGGTTGATGACACGGTCGAAAACAAAATCCAGCGTGGCAGCTTTAACGGTTTTTGGCGGCGCCCCGCCTGTCATGACGGCAAGTTTGGCCGCATCGGTGGCCAGCTCGCCCAGTTTGGCGACGATGGCCGGCGATTTGTCCTCAGTGGTGGAACTGACTTTGTTGAGAAATCCCTCGGGCGAGAACGCAATCTGGATTTCGTCCTCGGAGAGGGCGCTCTCCTTGTATGAAAAGTAATACGCACGCGTGACATCCGGAACGTAAAGCGTTTCCACCTTGATATTCCAATCGGCCTTGTCCGATGCGGTGATGCGCAGGCGCAAGCGTCCGCTGGGCAGGTAGTAGAGCATGCTGTTTGCCATATCCGCCTGTGCCGAGGCGGGGGCTGACGCCATGTCCACATGGCGGGAATCCACCACCGAACAACCTGCGGCCAGCAATGCCGCGCCAAGCGTAATCACAAGACGAGGACATGCCATCGATTTTCCTCCGGGGCGAATATACCGGAGGAATAGATTAGTTCCAAAGAATGTCAAACCAACAGTTAGCGCGTGCGCGTTTCCGTCCTGTTACAGTCGGGAGGAGCAGCTAGAGACAACTTCTCAAAGCTGCTGCCAGCCGGTCACCTTGCCGTTCACAAAATAAACGACAAAGGAATCGCGCACATAGGCATCGGTCTGAGGAAAATATTCCGGCGTCACAACGATTGTTCCATCACTCAATCTGCGGTTGGAGTAATGGTAGGCGGGGTAATTGTACGTTTCCAAACGGCCATAGATCCAGCTTACGGTGTCTTTTCCATCGAGATGGCCTTTGACTTTTCTCAACGGATTCCCCAATGCGATATAAACCGCGTCCTCACTCATGCCCTCCACGATGCGGCCCTTCATCACGGCAGTCTGCTGTTCCTTCGTGAGTTGGGAAAAGGCTTCCGGCCGCTCCTGCTTGCGGGTTTCAGTTGTGGAACATCCGGCCGGCAGGAAAAGCCAGGCCAGCAACATCGTTCCACTCAGGATTCGTAACGCCACGGATTTCATAAAGTCAATCTACCGCTAAAATTAAAAAAACTCAAGGCGTGAGAGGTGCCAAAGGCCCGCTCGGAGCGGTTGCTGGGGTGCCTGGGCCCGGTTCAGGTGCTGGAATAGGCTTCCCGTCCACGCCCGGATAATAAGCCGCCTTCTCCCCTCCGTCATAACGCCGCTTCAATTCCCTCTCGATCTGGGCCTGTTTCCGGCGCATGATGCCGGCGCTCTCATCCTTCAAAGTCGTGAGACGTTTGCGGTTTGTCATATCGTTCGGCATGCCTTTGTAGGATGACAGGGCCGTTTCATACGTCTCCCGCATATCGAGCAGTTCCTGCGTGGTATAATATTCAATGCCGGAAATCGGGTCCGGATTTTGTTTCAAAGTACCGCATGCGGCCAGTGTCAAAGCCGCGAATATCCCCCAAAGAGCAATGCGCATGGCGGCAACGTAGCATGGAACTGCGGAAAGAAAAGTTCTGTTCAAAAAAATCCGCTTTCGGCATCATCCGGAGCCATGGCCTCGACCTTCAAGGAACATCAAACACTCTCCGGACGCATCCTGTCGTATTTGGTTTGGGCCCCCCTCATCCTGACCGGGTTCTTTTTTCTGATGGAACATTACGGACTCCTGGAACGGCTGGAAAACCTCACGATCGATCAGCGCATCGTCGAAAGAGCCCAAAACCAGGCCCCGCCGGATAGCCGCCTGTTTTTTGTCGGAATTGACGACACGTCCTATGTGGATTTGGGGCGTTTCCCGTGGGATAGGAAAGTCCACGCCGAATTCACCCAAGTCGTCGGCCTGGGAAACCCGGCAGTATTCATTTGGGATATTTTGTTTGACCGCAACACCGCTGAAGAATCAGATGGAGCCTTTGCCGAGTCCATCCGTAACGCGGGTATTCCTGTCATTACCGGGGCTTCAAGCGGAACTGAAGCTAACAAAGAATTCCAAGTCCCTGCGGAATTCGAAAATAACTGGCCCGTGCCTGCGGAAATTCAACGCTCCCAACTTCGTTGGCGGGATTACATGATTTTACCCGCGCCTTTCCTGCGAAATATTACAATCCCGGGACTTGTAGATGCCGATGCCGGGCGCGACGGCGTAATCCGAAAAATTCCTCTGGTTGCCATCGCTAACAAACAAGTCGTTCCCACGCTGGGCTTGGCCGGCCTCATGGCCTATTGGAAAATCAAGCCCAGCGAAGTGCGCATGGTGCCGGGCGACGCAATCTACCTCGAATCCAACATTGTGAAGAGGCGTATCCCGATTGATGCAAAAGGCTTTTATACCGTCAATTATCGTTATGATGTACCCTCGTTTGGACCGTCACGCCAATTGGGCTATTCAAGACTGGCAGGAGCTTATTATCAAAGGAGCACGACCTCCATCAGCAGTCCGAATCTACCCGACGTGCAGGGCAAGATTTTGCTGATCGGGTTGAATGCGACAGCATCGACCGAGATTGGACCGAGCCCTTTTTCAGGCGCGAGCCCGAGGCCTTTTGTCCACATGAACGTCATGGATAATATTCTCAAGGAGGATTATCTGCGTTTTACCCCGACTGCAGCAACCTGGCTGGGAACTCTCGCACTGGGCTGGCTCAGCCTGCTGGCATTCTCGCGCATCGGATTCTGGTTCTCCGCCATCCTTCCGCCTGTCTTCATAGCTGCCTATATCGCGCTGGCTTTCTATCTGCTCGGCACGCAAAACCTTGTACTCGACATCACCGGCCCCTGCCTGGCCTTTCTTTTCCTGCATATCGGTTCCGTCGCCAAACAGGTGCTGGTGGAACGCGCGGCGCGGGAACATCTCCGGCGAACCTTTTCCACCTATGTCTCACCCGCCATCCTGGAAACAATCTACCGCAACCCGGAAAGCCTGCAGCTCGGTGGCGCCAGCAAGGACGTCACCATCCTCTTCACCGACCTGCGCAATTTCACCACAATGACCGAGTCCATGGATTCCGCCACCCTGGTGCGGCAGTTGAACGAATATTTCACCGAAATGGTCGCCTGCATCACGCGCCATAACGGCACTCTCCATAAATACATCGGCGACGCCATCATGGCCGTCTGGGGCGATGTCACGAACGAGGGGGCCGTGATCGAAGCCGGCCAGGCCCTCCGCGCCGCCATTGAGATGCGCGAGGCCATGCGCACCCTCAACCAACGCTGGCGCAGTGAGGGCCGCCCGGAATTCCACATGGGCATCGGAATCAATCACGGACACGTCATCGTGGGGAACATCGGCGCGCCGCAACGGATGGAATTCACGGTCATCGGTGACGCGGTAAACCTCGCTTCACGTCTCGAAGGAGTAAACAAACAATTCGGAACTGATATCCTCATCGGGCAGTCGGTACACGAACTCACCCATGAACGCTTCCTCTTCCGCTCCCTGGCCAAAATCCAGGTTGTTGGGAAAAGCATCCCCGTCGAAATCTACGAGCCGATGTGCGAGATCGGGAGCGAGCAACATTCGCCCTACAGCAATGAATGGCTCCAACTCTATCAGGAAGCGCAGCAGCGCTTTCAGGAACGTCGCTATGATGTCGCAGCCCGCCTTTTCGAGGCGTGCCTGCATGAATATCCCGAAAACAAAATTTGCGTCATCCTGCTGAACCTGTGCCATCAGTTCGCCGCCAATCCCCCGCCCGAGGACTGGGACGGATCCTTGGAACTGTCTTCCAAATAATCCGTGCTATCTATCCTTGTCGCTCCTGCCGCCTTGGTCTAAAAAGTTAAAGGCATCAGGCCTTTAACAGCACATTACTATTTATGGGCGCCATTCTTGTCCTGGAAGACAGCCAGGTTTTGCTGACAAAGCTCACCAACGAGCTCAGGCAGCAATTCCCGCATCTTCAAATACTTCCCGCCCGGGCCATTGAAGAAGCGCAACTCCTGCTGAATGAATACGAAATCTCGCTGTTTATTCTCGATATTTTCCTGCCCGACGGCAGCGGGATCGATTTTCTCTGCGACGTAAAAACCATCAGCCCCGATTCTGCCGCCATTATCATGAGCGGCCAACAGGTCCCGGAACTCCGGCAGCAGGCGGAAGAGCTGGGCGTCATCCGCTTTTTCCAGAAACCCGTGGATACCCAGTCGCTTTTTAAAACGATTCAAAAAATACTCGATCCGGAAGCCGCTGCGGCGACTTCCATCGAGGACGCCAACAGTTTTCAAGCGTCGCTGAGCAGCCTGACCACGGTGGACATCATCCAGCTCAAATGCCTGGCCCGGTCCACCCAGGTACTGAAATTCACCCGCGGGGACGGCCAGGACGGCAAAATTCATTTCCATCGCGGTGAAATCGTCCATGCTGAAACCCTCGAAAAAACGGGCCTGGACGCCTTCAACGAAATCGTGAGCTGGAAAGGCGGCCGGGTGGAGGAATCAGCCGAACCGATTGCGGAACCGACCATCAACCGGGGCTGGGAATCCCTCCTCATGGACGCAGTCCGGATGATGGATGAAGCCGCCGCCGTCTTAAACTAACATAACATTATGGGACAAACAATCTTAGTCGTGGACGATAGCCCGACCCTGCGGAAGTTTATCGTCAAACATCTCCAGGCCCATTCGGCCAATTACCGGGTCCTGGTGGCGGCCAACGGGGCGGACGGCGTGGATCTGGCAAAAAAAGAAAAGCCCGATCTGATCCTGCTCGATTTTATCCTGCCGGACATGAACGGCGAGGAGGTCTGCAAGCAACTCGTCGCAGATCCGGAAACCGCGGGGATACCGGTGGTGCTGATGAGCAGCAGCGCGCCGGACATCACCCGGACCGAAGGCAAGTTTGAAATCATCAAACGCTCGATGGTCAAGCCGTTCTCACCGGAACTGCTCTGCGCCACTGTCAGTTATGTTTTTAAAAGCGCGGCGGAACAGGCACGGGAAACGTCCATGACTGAAGCCGGGTCAGCCGGCAAGACCTCAACGGGAGAACAGGAATCCGGGACCGATTCCTCCTCAGGCGGGACTCTTGTTTTCTGCGGGGAAACCGATTATTTTCCGCTGCTTCACGCACTCCTCGCGTCCGAAAGCCGGAAACTGACAGGCGTGCTGCTTGTGCGGCAAAAAATCAGCCCGATCGAGATTTATTTCAGGGAAGGCGAACTGCTTCTGGCCACAACACGCGACATCGACGCCTACCTCAGCGGCACACCGCTGGACATCCCCCCCGAACAGGAGGAGCTTTTCAAAGATCTCAAACAAACCCAGACAAACACCGGGTCTCCCATTTTTCTGCAAATGCGCGACAAGGATTTGGCTCCGACCGAAGATGCGGAATCCATGGCCGATCAATTCGGAGCCTCCCTCGCCTCCGGAATATGGCTCCAGCCCGTTGTTTTCCTCGAATTCAGGAAATCCCCCGAATTGCCCGCCTTCATCGGTTCCAAAAAACCCGCTTCCAACTCCGTACTTTCCTGGTCCCTGGAAACGCTCCGGCTGGTGGGAACTGAATGCCTTGCACTTGCAGGATCGGAGAACTCCACCGGCGTTCCCAGCTACACCAAAACCGGTTATGAACGGATTCAAAAGCTGCCCCTGAATGACGAGGAGGTGGCCTTCGCCAACCAGGTCGCTTCCGGCGGGTTGAATTTGAATGATATTGCCGCTGGCATGGGAATCGATCCGGAGGCTGCGCGCCAACTGCTTTTCCGCTTCCGGATGCTTGAGATTTTCGATTATTGGACGGAAACAAGCGCAACTCCTTAAAACAACATGGAATATTGCCTCTTCCAACTCGGGCATAACAGATATGCGGTACCGCTCGCCGCTGTGCGAGAGGTGCTCAGCCACCCGTCTGTTTCGCCCGTCCCCCTTTCACCGCCGGAATTGTCAGGCATGACAAGCTTCCGCGGCGAGGTGCTTCCGGTATTCACGCTGGATTCACTTCTGATGCCGGAGCAGGCCCGGACGGAACCGGGGGAAAGAAGCCGTGTCCTTGTACTGAATTTTCACGAATCCATTTACGGCATCTGGGTCGATCAGGTTGAAAGGATGGAGGCCGATGCGGAGACCCTGCCGGAACCCAATGAATCGGAGGATCCGCTGCTGCATGAAACACACGTCCACGACTCCGTTCTTTATCTTTTGAATCCGGCGCTGCTTCACTCAAAACTCGAATCCCTTTTCCAACCTGCGCCCGAAATTTTTTAAACAAGGAAAAACTATGCCACAGGAATTTACAACACAGGCCGCTGCCTCAGCGGACATTGCCCCGCCGCCCGGTGTCAAGATCACAACCAAGATTGCACTGGCCTTTGCCGGCATCGCTGCACTGGCGGCGCTGGCCACCGGCCTCGCATCCTATTTCCTCTACGGCGGCGTACTCCAACATGAAGCCTCCACAAAGTTGGAATCGGTCCGCACCCTGCTCCAAACCAGCGTGGACGGCGAATTGGAACGCGTTGCCGCCGAAAGTTCCGCCATCGCCGCCTCACCCCTCGTCCATTCCGGCATTCCCCAGCTCGCTGCGGCAAAAAGCGCCGGGGAAACAATCGGTGCCGATTCGGCTCTCAAGAGCAGCCTCGCGACCGGCCTGGGCCGCGGCGGATTTCAAAATATTTACCTGCTCGACGCAAAATCCAATCTTCTCCTGTCTGCCAGGGAACCATCCAGCCAGCATGATTTGAGCGCGGCGGCAGCCCGGCTCAGCGGGCAGAGCAACAAAGCCTGCTTTACAGTTGTAAACGGACGCTCCCTCAACGACACCGCCATTCTCCGAAGCACACCGGTCACATCGCCCGATGGGACGATTCTCGGGTTTGTCGTCACACAAAGATCGGTCGAGGCCGTCTTTAAGATTCTCGCGCTCGGGGGTAACTCATCGGGGTCCGGACTCGGCTCAACTGGCGAGGCCTTTTTGGTCGATCATAAACTAACATTACAGTCACCTCTCCGGTCCGGAGTCTCCATGCAGCAAATCGAATCCACAGGCGTCAAAAACGCCCTGCAAGGTTCCGAAGGGGTGGAAATTTATAAAAACCACGCCGGCGTTGACGTGCTGGGATCCTACGGACGCTTGAAAACCGACGGCATGGACTGGGCACTCGTTGCCGAGCAGGACAAAAGCGAAGCCCTCTCCCCCGCCAGATCCGTTGCCCTCTACGTGGGCGCCATCAGCCTCGTCATTGTCCTCATAATCGGCGCAGCAGGAACATTCTTCGCCGGATACCTCGCCCGGCCCATCCTTGTTCTCGAAGGCACCATGCGTCGCGTTTCCGCAGGCGACGAAACCGCCCGCGCACCTGTCTCCTCCACGGATGAAATCGGGCAACTGGCGGCCAGCTTCAACTCCATGCTGGCGGAACGCAACGCCGTGAAGGACCGCATTGCCACCGAAAACCGGCGCCTCCAAACCAACATCCAGGACTTCCTCCTGGTGGTGGCCGACGCCTCCGAAGGAAAACTGTCCATTCGCGCCAGGAAAACCGAGGGCATCCTCGGCAATGTCGCCGACGCGCTGAACCAGATGTTGGCAAATGTCAGCGTCTTGATAGGCGAAGCCAAGCGCGCCAGCACCGCCGTCGAGCAGGCCGCCGGGGAAATTTCCGCCTCCGCGCAGGATTTGGCGGAAGGAGCCGCCAGCCAGACCCAGCAGATCACCCAAACCATTCAGGACGTGCAAAATCTGACAGGCGAGGCGCAGAACGTGGCCGAGATATCCCGTAATGCCGCGGACGCCGCCAGCCGGACGCGCCAGGCTGCCGAGGACGGCGCCCGCTCGCTCCAGGAAGCCGTCGCTTATATGGAACGGCTGCGCGAAAATGTGCAATCCAACGCGCGTAAAATCAGCAAGCTCGGACAACGCTCAACTGAAATTTCCGGCATCGTCAGGTCAATCAGCGAAATCAGCTCCGAAACCGACGTGCTGGCCATGAACGCTTCCATCGAGGCCGCCCGCGCGGGCGAACAGGGAAAAGGATTCACCATTGTGGCCGACCAGGTGCGCGCACTGGCAGACCGCACCCGCCAAGCCACGGTTGAAATTGAAAAGCTCGTGCTCGGAATCCAAAATGAAACCACCGAGGCCGTCCGGCAGATGGAAACCCAAAACCGGGAGGTCGAGAGCGGCGCCCAGCGCGTGGGCAGCGCCGGAGCCTCGCTCAGCAACATTGTGGATGTCAGCGTGGATTCATCGACACTTGCGGAGCAAATCCGCGAGTCCGCCCGCGAGCAGGACAAGCGGGCCGAGGCCGTTTTGCAGGCGGTCATGGCCATCAACCAGATTTCGGAAGCAGCCCGGAACCGCACCCTTGAATTTCGCGAAACGAGCGACCAGCTTGCGCAACTGGCCGTTGAATTGAACAAGCATCTGGCCAATTTTGACATCGGCTCCTCGCAAAATACCGAATGAACCCCGACGAACAGGCCAAACAGCGGTCGAACCGCCCGCCGCCGGCGCTCAAAGCGCCGACTCAGTCATCCCGTGCCCTGCCGCGGCCCGCGCCGGCTTTGAAGGCGAGTAGTTCGGCGCCTTCCCTTTCCCTCCGCGGCGGCAAAGGCCGCCCCACGAAACTGATCCGGGAAAAAATGCCGAAACCACAGAGCAAGCCCGCAAGCAACGAACCTGCCGATACAGTGGGGGCCGAGGATTACACTGCGATGTTCCGGAGCGAACTCGCCGAGGCTCAGGCAAAGCTGGGATTGCTCCTCGCGGGCGGCGACGGCAGCTCCACACAGGAATATAATTGGCATTCCATTGGAGCTATTTTTCATACGCTTAAGGGATCGGCGGCCACGGTCGGCATGGAAAAGGTCGCCGCTCTGGCGGCCTCGGCAGAAATCCGGGCGCTGGATCTTGAAAAGAAATCTGCAGAGCAGACTCCGAAGGCACTTCTCTGGTTCAATGATATCCTTGAAAAAATCTCCGAGGATTCAGGCGTACCCCTGCCCGACCGTCCGAAAGCGGACCCCCCGGTAACTTTGGAGCCGGAGGCACCGCCGGAACTCGCTTCGGCGCAACAACACATCGCATCGGCCAGGGATCTCGTGTCGGCCTGGCAAAAAGAACCCGGCCAATCCCTTCACAAGGAAAACCTCCTGGAACAATTGAAGCAGGCGCGCCAGGACCTGGCATCCATGTCCGCCGCGGAACTGGACCAAAGCTTCGATCAATTGGAGGAATTCATCCGCACGATCAGCGCCGTCCCAACCGAAACTTTTTTTCTGGTAGCGAGCCGCTGCCTTTCCGATGCCCAGGCGCATCTGGAAGCCCGCAAAAAGAACCTTTCACTGCACTGGAACCGAAAATGGAATTTTTACTTCTCCTCCCTGCGTGTGGCAATGGCAACAGAGTTACCCAACACATCGCTTACACCTTCGTCTGTACCAGCGGACACCGAAATGCTACAGGTTTTCAGCGACGAAGCAGCCACCCAGTTTGAAGTCCTGGAACAATCGATCCTCAGCATGGAAAAAGGCGTGGACCGGCCCCAGCACAAGGACAAAATCCGGCGCTGCTTCCATACGCTCAAGGGCGCCGCAAACAGCATCGGCTTGCATGGCATGGGCGCGGGCTTCCATGCGCTTGAGGATTTGATGGCATCCATGCCGGACGAATCCGCTCCGGAAAGCCTTTGGCAGTTCCTTTTGCATTGTCTGGATGAATCACGCGCCTATCTGAACCAGCTCAGCCTCAATCCAGGCGCCGCATGGAACCATGACTGGAAAGCCGATGTCAAATCCCTGGCGTCGGGCGCGGCGCCAAAAGCGGGCGAAAAGGCAGCCGCCGAGGAAAGGCAACTCCTGCGGGTCGATGGAGGGAAACTGCGCAATCTCATGCACTGGACTAACGAGCTTGTGGCAGAACACAGCCGCTTCAGCGCCCGCCTGCCCAAAACACAAAATGCCAGCCTCAGGATCCGCGAGTGCCTCGGCCGCCTGGATCATGCCATCGAAACGGTGGCTGAAGAATCCGCCACGCAGGAATCCGGCGAGGGCGAGACGGGCGGGCCGCTGGCTTTCCTCAAGGAAGAACTCCAGTCACTCTCCAACGCCCTGAACCGAAGCCTGATCGATCTGGCCGAGGTCCTGGAATTATCACGGCAGGAAGACCTCGTCTTTCAGCAGAAAAGCAAACGCCTGCAAAGTGACCTGGCCTCACTCAACATGGGACCTGTCTCCCTGCTCTTTCGCAGGCTGGAACGCGCATTCCGCGATGCCTGTACGGAAGAAGGCAAACAGGCCGAACTGCATACTGAGGGCGTCAACACACAATTGGACCGCGCCATTCTGGATCGTTTATACGCCCCACTACTCCATGTCGTGCGTAACGCCGTCGCCCATGGCATCGAATCGCCGGAGCTTCGCCGTGAAAAGCACAAACCTGTCACCGGCGACATCCGCCTCACCGCGCAACCGCATTCCAACTATGTTATCATCGAGGTGCAGGACGACGGCGGCGGCATCAATTCGGAAGCCGTTCTGAAACGGGCTCTGGAGCGCAACCTCGTCCCTCCCGGAACAGAAAGCCTCTCACCCGATCAGGCTGTTCAATTGCTTTTTCTCCCGGGTTTCAGCACCAAGGAAACAGTCAGCAACGTCGCCGGGCGCGGAGTCGGCCTGGACGTTGTCAAACGCGACATCGAAGCGCTCAACGGCACTGTGGGCGTTACATATGAGACCGATGTTGGAACAACCTGGACTCTCCGGATTCCGCTCACACTGTCCGCATCGGAGGCCCTGTTGGTACATTCGGCGGGCTCCCGTTTTGCAATCCCGCTTTCGTACATCGACAAATGCGTCCGCCTGCTCCCGGAAGGCTATGTCAGGCAGAATGAGCATGTCTTTTACCGGCACCACGATGAAGCACTTCCCTATTATGACCTGCACAAACTGCTTCAAATGCGCGACGGACAGCCCGCCTCGCATGGCATTCTGGTTGATTCCGGCACCGCTCGCGCGATTCTCGGGGTGCATAACATTGTCGGACGCCGCGAAATTATTACCAAGGATCCCGGCCCGTTGTTGAACCGCCTCGACTGCCTCTCCGGCGCAGCCGCGGATTCTGACGGATCACTATTTTGCATACTTCAAATTTCCAACCTCCTGGTGCGGCGCGCGCGACTGCATGAATTCTCGAGCTCCGCTTCGCGTGAAAACGGCGCAAAAGACCAGGCGCCACCCACAGTCCCAACAGCACATATTTTATTGGTGGATGATTCCCCCACTGTGCGGAAAATGCAGGAGGCGCAATTGCGCAAACTCGGCTTTCGTGTCACCACAGCTTGCGACGGCCAGGAAGCTTTGGAAGCGCTGGCGCAGGGCAATTTTGACCTGGTGATCACTGATTTGGAAATGCCCAATCTGGACGGAACTGGTCTGGTTCAGCGCATCCGCGAAAATCCGCAGTGGACGGACCTGCCGGTGGTCCTTGTCACATCCCGGGCCGGTGAGCAGGAACTGCATGAGCTGAAGCAGATGGGAGCCACCGCCTGCCTTCAAAAACCTTTTTCAAGGCCGGATTTTCTCCGTGAACTGAAAAACAACCCCGGATTGAAAGCGTTGGCGGGCTTCAGCAATCAACCCTCCGGGGCAACAATGGACGCGAACTGAGGAATCAAGCGGTATGGAATCGTCAATTGACAATCGACTAGCGCTCATGAAACGGGTCAGTCTGCTCTCGTGGCTGGAGGCCGGGCAGGTCGCAACCCTGGCCGGGCGGGCCGAAATCCGCCACTATGCCGAAGGCGATGTGATTTTTGAGCCCGGCAGCCCGGGCGACGGCCTCCACATCATTGCAGACGGCGAAGTCACCTTTGTGTCAGGCCCACCGGATGAACTTGAGCATCAATCCGCCAGCACATTGGAAGCGGGCGCAACGTTTGGAGAACTCAGCCTGGTGGACAAGCAGCCCCGGAAATCCAGGGCGCGCGCGGCGCTTCCCACAACCGTTTATTTCCTGCCTCTGGCGATTCTCGAGGATTTGTCACGCTCGCATCCCGAGCAATATGCCACCCTGATCACCAACCTGGCGCGTGAAATGGCGAGAAAAATACGGCGCCTCAACCAGGTGAAATTGGCTTCGCAGGAAGCGCCTGCCCAAACCTGATGCACGAACCCTCCTTCATGAAACTGGAACATATCGTCGAACGCGAAAGAATTTTCACAGCCTTCAAGAGCTTCCCTCTTTTTACCGGGGTGCCGGACGAAGTGCTGGCCGTGTTTTTTGTCGCGGCGCAGGAACAAATCCTGCGCACGGGGCAGATTGTTGTAAAAGAAGGCGACCACGGGGAGGATCTGTACATCATTGGCGAAGGAAGCGTGGATGTGATTATCGGTCTTAACACCGCCCATCAAACGGATCTGGCGATTTTGGGCAAAAACGATTTCTTTGGCGAGATGTGCGTCATCGAGCCTTCGCTGCGCTCGGCCACCGTCATCACGCGCGAATCGACGCTGCTGTATTCGTTGAAAAGCAGTTCGCTGAACAAAGTCTATCAGATATGGCCGGAACAACAGTCCATCATCATGGCCAACCTCGCCCGCGAACTCGCCCACCGCGTCCAAGCCCTCGACCCACTGTATAAAGACCGGGGTTATTAGCTTGAGAGTTTTTATTCAGGCAATAAAGGGCAACTGGCTTTCTTTCCTCATTCTCGCGGGATTCATGTGGGTGATGTTCAGTCTTCACACTGATCCTCCGCTCCCGGGCGATAAAAGCCGTGCGCTTATAGCCAAAAAATGCAGTGAAATGCGACAAGTTGGCATCCTGCTGTTTTCCTACGCGAATGATCAGGATGGACACTATCCGAAGACGCTCAATCCCTTGATTTCAGAATCTCAAGCGCCTGCACGTGAAATAAAAGCGCTCATCAAGGACCCAAAGCTGATTTACACTCCGCCTGACACAAGCATTTCGAATACGGACAAAAAATTTGTGTTGCTCCGGTATCCGATGGAAAACGGGGATGTGATCTACACCGTCGGGAATGAGGCTTCGTACATCCGGACAAAAATATCGCCAGCCGCGCCATAAAACAATGGAGTGCGGACACACTCCAAAACGCTTCGCGTCATTGCGAGGAGCGTAGCGACGCGGCAATCCAGAAGAATACGCACACACCCCGAAACGTTCGCTGAGCTCACTTTCTGCCCCTCTTCGATAGAGGGGATTGGATCGCCCGCGCTACACTGCAATACGCCTTCGTTCCCGTTCATTTTTTGCGTTCTTGCGCCCGCATCCCTTCATCGGACAAACACCTGATTGAGGAAGCTGCGGCCCTCAGCGACCAACCTAGTGGTCTGTTTTCCGTGAAATGACGGGTTGGCCGCTTGGGATTTGCGCTGCTGGCAAGACGCGAGCGCAGGCCCCTATCTAGACGATACGGGACAAGCGAGCAACACAGCCAGCGGTGCAAAGAACAGCGGCCCGGAGGGTTGCGCGGAAAACAGACCACTAGTAATCAATGGACGGAAACCGGGCGATGATGGACTTCGCCTTTTGAATTTCCTCATGGGTAAGCAGCGGCGTATTCAAGGCCTCAACCAATTCGTCCACGTCCTCAGGAGTTTCCATGCTCGGAATCACCGTACAAACCGCCGGATGCTGCAGAGTAAAGCGGAGAGCGGCCTGCGCAAGGCTGCGTTTGCCGGGAACAACGAGGAAGCGAAGTTCCTCCTGCAAGCTCAGCAAAGTATCGGCTTCCTCCGCCGTGAACCAGCGGAAGTTCGGATGACCGGTAATCTCGGCGGGTTTGGCTGTGAGGCGATCCGCCAAAAAACCTTTGCAAAGCGGCCCTCGCACAACGATGCCGATGTTTTCTTTCAACGCCTCGGGCAACAGCTCCGTCTCGGCCTGGTGAAAAATGAGGTTGTACGCAAGTTGGATGACCGGAAAAGCGCGTTGTATGCCGAGTCTTCCATGGGCGAGTTGTTGGGCATCGCCAATCGTCACCGCTTCGAACCTGAGCTTGCCCTCCGACTTCAACTCCTCGCATATTTCACGGAAATGCCAACGGTCAAGCGCTTCAGCCGTCGGGTCACGCCATTGGAGAATGTCCAGATAATCTGTTTGGAGTTGCTTCAAGCTGGTTTCCACACACTCCCGTATCGAATGCTCTTCCAGTTTCTCAACCTTTGTTGCCAGAACAACCTTGTCACGCTTCCCCTTGAGCGCTTTGCCTAGCAGCGTTTCGCTGTCGTTGTAAATAAACGGCGCAGTATCGAAATAATTTACGCCCAAATGAAAAGCATGCTCGATGGCCCGAAGAGCCACGTTTTTGTCCTGCATGAGATAGCCGCCGCCAATGCCGAAGCCGCCAAATCCAATGCGTGAAACCTTTAACCCTGTCCTGCCGAGTTTCGTATATTCCATTGGAATGAATCGTTCTGGCTTCCGCCTTTTAGTGAAGCCTCTAGAAATTGATTTTCAACCCAGCCTGGACGGATTGTGCGAAGAAATCGCTTTGCCCCACCTGGGCCTGATAGCCGAGAAAGAGATCGAGCGAATTGTTCCACCGGGTGTCGAAGCCGAAGTCCAGCAGCGCCGATTCGCGCTCGGGGCTCGATGTGCTGACATTAAAGGAACCGCCTCCAAATTCGCTGAACTGGCTGGTGATGCTCCGGCTGTTGTCCATGTATTCATGCTGCCACGAGGCGCCAAAATGGGGCGCCGCGGTAACCTTGCCGTTGCACAGGACTGCCTGATAACGGAATTGTCCGCCGAGTCGGCTTCGGAGCGAATCCGCGTTTTGGTTGTTGATGGCCAGGTTGGCGGCACCGGCGCCATTCTCAGTAAAGCCGTCAATGTCAAGGTGGACATACTGAAGCGCCGCAGTCGGGCCAAAGGTGAAATCGCCGTGGCGGAATTCGTAGCCGCCATCCAGATTGGCGTCGTACTGATTGCCATTGGTGGAGCCATTGGCGGTGGTTCCAAAGAATGGGATCGCGCGGTTTTCGTTGTAGCTGTTGTAATTATAGGCGGCAAGTGCATTGGCATACCAACCATGATCAGCATAGCTGGCATACACGCCCGGCGAATAACTATCGACGCGGCTCTTGCTGCCATCGTGGTCCAGCGTTGCGTCTGTGTGGCCGTAGGAAAAGAGTCCGCCCACAGTCCAGCTTTTGTCGAGACGGTAATCAGCCCCGGCCGTAACTCCGGTGGTGGTATAATCCGAATGCGCAACGTTGTCGTCATGTCCGATGTCGGCAAGAACAGCCGCACCACTGATAAAGAAACTGCTGCGATTGTTTTCGTTGAGCGGGGCAGGCTTGCCATTGGCGATCGGAGTGGATGAGTCGCTGATCGTATTGGAATGTGCGGGAGGGTTCCAGGCAAGCAGCGAGTGCTGGATCTGGGCGAGAACCGGGAGCATCGAAGGGTCGAGAACCTGGAGTCCCGATGTGTCGAATCCGCTTTGCCCGTTGCGCTGGCCTGCCAGGTGATTATCGACCTGGCTTGCGGTAAATCCGAAGTTGTCAAAGGCAATGCGATCCCAGACCTGGAGTTTTTGCGGAGAGAGCTGGTCCAGAGCCGAGGCGAGTCCGGACCCTTGATTGATCAAAGCGGTACTGAGTGCGACAAAACCCGAATCTGAATTTCCGTTGGACAGGCCCGTGTTGATCGGGCCCAGGGTGGATTGCTGGTTGTTGTTCAAGCCCTGGCTGGAGATCAGG